>CAZRPB010000001.1:0-64319 GCA_964601955.1 uncultured Klebsiella sp.
TGCCGAAGCCGGCTCCCGTCGCGGCCAAGGGCAAGGCGGCCGCCAAGAAGAAGGCGGCCAAGAAGGCCTCCTGAGGGGCGCTTCGCCGCTTGCAGGGACGGGACGAACCGCCAAGTTCGACCCTCCCAGCCCATGCCGCAACCGTTCGACACGATCGAGGAGGCGCTCGCGGACATCGCCGCGGGACGCCTGATCATCGTCACGGACGACGAGAACCGGGAGAACGAGGGCGACCTCGTGATGGCGGCCTCGAAGGCGACCCCTGAGACGGTGAACATGATGATCCGGCACGCCCGCGGGCTCATCTGCGTCCCCACCGTCGAACCCCAGATGCGCCGGCTGGGCATCGCGCAGATGGTGCCCGACAACCGCGAGTCGATGCGCACGGCCTTCGCGGTCTCGGTCGACGCGGCCGAGGGCGTCACCACCGGGATCAGCGCCTACGACCGCGCGCGGACGATCTCCATCCTGGCGGACCCCGCCGCACGCCCCGAGCAGCTCGTGCGGCCGGGACACATCTTCCCCCTGCTCGCCCGGCCGGGCGGCGTGCTGCAGCGGGCCGGGCACACCGAGGCCGCGGTCGACCTGGCGTCGCTGGCCGGCCTGCATCCCAGCGGCGTCATCTGCGAGATCCTCAACGAGGACGGCTCGATGGCCCGCCTGCCCGAGCTCACGGAGATGAAGGCGAAGTTCGGCCTGCGCATGGTCTCCATCGCCCAGCTCATCGAATACCGGCTGCGTCGCGAGCGGCTGGTGGAGCTCGTCACCGAGACGCCCTTCCGTTGCGAGTGGGGCGAGTTCCGCCTGTGCGCTTACCGCTCGCTCGCGGACGGACGCCAGCACCTCGCCTTCGTGCTCGGCGAACCCGGCGAGGGCCCGACCCTCGTGCGCGTGCAGCGCGAGAACCTCCTCGGCGACCTCTTCCGCGGCGCCGAGTTCGGCGGCGGCCGGTCGTTGCGCGCGAGCTTCGAGGCCGTGGCCAAGGAGGGCCGTGGCGTGATCGTGCACGTGGCCCAGCCCGCGGGAGGCCTGGAAGCGGACGCGGACGGCGTGCGGCTCGGCCGCATGGACGAGCGCGACTACGGCATCGGCGCCCAGATCCTCGCCCACCTCGGCGTGCGGCGCCTCCGCCTGATCACGAACAACCCGCGCAAAGTCGTGGGCCTCGGCGGACACGGCATCGAAATCGTCGAACAGGTGCCCTTCTGAGGCCGTCCGGGGGTTTTCCGCTTGATGCAGCGGCCGGGCGGGGCTTCATCACCGTTCCGTTCTCCAGCACATGAGCCAGGACAAGCCCATCCCCGACGCCGTCGACGGTTCCGAGCTGCGTTTCGCGGTCGTGGCGGCCGGCTTCAACGGCGAACTGGTCGAGGCGCTCCTCCGCCGCGCGCAGAAGACCCTGCGCGCCGCGAAGGTGAAGGAGGACGCGATCCGCGTCGTCCGGGTGCCCGGCTCGGGCGAGATCCCCTACGCGGCCTACATGACCGCGATGACCGGAGATTACGACTGCGTCATCGCGCTCGGCGTCGTCATCGCGGGCGACACCCCGCACCACGAGATCATCGCGCACTCCACGGCCAAGGCGCTCCAGGACGTCTGCCTCCGCGCGGAGGTGCCCGTGATCAACGGCATCGTGGTCACCAACACGCGGGAGCAGGCCGAGGCCCGCTGCAAGGGCGAGCTCGACCGCGGCGCCGAATTCGCCCGGGCCGCGCTGAGCATGGCCCTGCACCGCATCGAGCTGGGCGAGCGCCTGGACCAAGTCGAGGACGAGGAACGCCGCCGACGTGAGGGCCAGGACCCCTTCGCCCAGAACTGAGATGGAAGCCGACGCCTTCGGATCACCCCGGACCTCCCGCTCCGTCCGCCTGCGCATCGCCGGCGAGGACCACCGCACCGTGGACCAGGCGGCCGCGGACGTGGTGGCCACCGCCCGCGCCACCGGCTGCCGAGTCACGGGCCCGCTGCCGGAGCCCGCGCTGGACACCGCCGCCGGCCGGCGCCACCTGCGGCTCGTGATCGTGCATGAGCCCGGCCCGGGCACGCTGGGCGCCTTCCAGCGCCACACGCTGACGGCCGGCGTCGAGGTGAAGTTCGTGATGGCCGAGGAGAGGGCCGAGCGCGCCCCGGCGCAGGGCAGGCGCAACCGGCGTCACGAATCGCGCGTCGCCGCCATGCGCTTCCTGGTGAGCTGGGAAGTCCAGCGCCATCCCGACCTGGTCACGGGGCTGCACGACTTCTTCACCGAACAGCCGGAGAAGCGGGAGGAGTACGCCTTCGCGGAGGAGCTGATCCACGGCGTCATCCGCGAGGTGACGACGGTGGACGGCGTGATCGCCCGGCTCGCCAGCAACTGGTCCTTCGAGCGCATCGCCAAGGTGGACCTGGCGGTCCTGCGCCTCGGCGTGCACGAGCTGATGGGGCGCGAGGACATCCCCCCGGTCGTGAGCATCAACGAGGCGGTGGACATCGCGAAGGAATTCTCCACGGAGGAGTCGCGCCGCTTCGTGAACGGCATCCTCGACCGCTACAAGGGCGAGCTGCCCCGCGACCCGCGGACCGCGGGCTGAGCCGATGGGCGGCTTCCTGGACCGTCTCCGTGCCGGACTCGGCCGCACCGCCGACGCGATCTCCAACCTGCTGTCACGCCCCATGGACGGGCGCGCCGCGGAGGAGCTCCGTGAGCGGCTGATCGCGGCGGACTTCGGACCGGAGACGGCGGACGAGGTGGTCGGCGCCGCGCAGGAAGCCTGGAAGTCCGAGGCGGCGCTGCGTGCGGCCGGACCGGCGGAAGCCGCCGCCGCCGCGCTTGAGCGCGCCCTCGGCGGACCGCCGCCGCCCCTCGCGCACCCGGCGCAGGGCCCGCTGGTGGTCATGCTGCTGGGCGTGAACGGCGCGGGCAAGACGACGACCGCGGCCAAGCTCGCCGCGCGCTGGGCGGGCGAAGGCCGCACCTGCCTGCTCGGGGCTTGCGACACCTTCCGCGCGGCCGCGGGCGAGCAGCTCGCGGCCTGGGGGGCGCGCGTCGGCGCCGAGACAGTGGGCGGGGCGGCCGGCGCCGACCCGGCGGCGGTGGCGTTCGACGCCGTGCGCGCGGCCACGGCGCGGGGTCGCGACGTCGCGCTCCTCGACACGGCGGGACGCCTGCACACCAAGGCGCACCTGCTCGAGGAGCTGCGCAAGGTGGCGCGCGTCGCCGGCAAGGCGCTGCCCGGAGCGCCGCACGAGCGATGGCTGGTGCTGGACGGCTCGCTCGGCTCCAACTCGCTCGAGCAGGCCCGCGTCTTCCACGAGGCCGTCGGGCTCACCGGACTGATCGTGACCAAGCTCGACGGCTCCGCGAAGGGCGGCGCGCTGGTCGCGGCCGTGCGGGAGCTGCGCGTGCCGGTCCGCTTCATCGGCCTGGGCGAAGGGGCGCAGGACCTTCAGCCCTTCGAGGCCCGGGCCTACGCGCGCGCGGCGGTCGGACTGGCGCCATAAGGCTTTCTTGCCTCCACCTCGGGCGCACGCCAGCGTGGAGGGATGCCGGCCGAGACCGTCACCGTCGAACTGGGCAGCCGCTCCTACCCCGTGCGCATCGGCGCCGGCGTGCGACGCGAGGCGCTGGCCGCAGCCAAGGCGCGGGCGGACGCGGGCCGTCGTTGCGCGGCCGTGACCTCGCCGGCCGTGGCACGTGCGATGCCGGACCTGCTGGCGGAGCTCGGCCGCCTCATGCCGGTGCTGGTGACGGCGAAGGACGGCGAGACCGCCAAGTCGGCCGAAGAGGTCGCGCGCTGCTGGGACTTCCTGGCCGGCAACGGCGTCGCGCGGGACGGCGCGGTCTTCGCGCTCGGCGGCGGCGTCGTGGGCGACCTCGCCGGCTTCGCCGCGGCGTCCTACCAGCGCGGCGTCGAGTTCGTGCAGATGCCGACGACGCTGCTGGCGATGGTCGACAGCTCGGTCGGCGGCAAGACGGGCATCAACCTCGCGGCCGGTAAGAACCTCGTGGGGGCCTTCCATCAGCCGACCGCGGTCTTCGCCGACACGGAGCTGCTGGGCACGCTGCCGGAGCGTGAGTTCGCCGCCGGCATGGCGGAGGTGATCAAGCACGGACTGATCGCGGACGCGGACCTCTTCGGCCTGCTGGAGCAGAACGCGCCGCTCTCCTGGAAGCATCCGCTCCTGCCCGCCGTGGTGCGCCGCTGCGTCGAGATCAAGGCGGCGGTCGTCGCGGGGGACGAGCGGGAGACGAGCGCCCAGGGCGGGCGGGCGCTGCTCAACCTCGGCCACACGTTCGGACACGCCGTCGAGGCGACGGCGGGATACGGCGCCTACCTGCACGGCGAAGCGGTGGCGATCGGGCTGGCGATGGCGGCGTCGCTCTCCGCCGAGCTGGGCCGCTGCACCGCCGCCCAGGCGGAGCAGGTGCGTGCGGCGCTCACGGCGCACGGCCTGCCCGACCGGCTGCGTGAGCCGCTGCCGCTCGACCGCCTGCTCTCGGCCATGCGGCGCGACAAGAAGGTGCGCGGCGGCCGCATGCGGTTCGTGCTCATGGAGGGAATCGGCGGCGCCGCGACCAGCGACGACGTCGCCGAGGATTCGGCCGTGCGGGCGCTGCTTTCGGGCGGAGCGGCGCGCTGACCGCACCTTGACCCAGCATGGCCCTGGGTCATCCTCGCGTCATGCCCCTGCGCCGCATCCTGCTTGCGTTCCTCTCCCTTTCCGCGGCCCTTGCCGCGGCGGAACCGGCCGCGCGCACGGAGTTCCGCAAGAGCGAGTCGGGCTACGTCCGGCACTGGCCGGGCGAGCTGCAGGTGGTGATCTCCGTCCCGCACGACGGCGCCGCCAGGCCTGCGGAGATCGCCGACCGCAAGAGCGGGGTCATCGTGCGCGACACGCACGCCGCGGCGCTTGCGACCGCCATCCGGGACGCCATGCGCGCGCGTTTCGGCCGGGCCCCGCACCTCGTCGTCTGCGACCTCTCCCGCCGCAAGGTCGACTGCAACCGCGACATCAAGGAGGGCGCGCAGGGCGATCCCGCCGCCGAGAAGGTTTGGAAGGAATACCATGCGATGATCGACGAGGCCGAGCGCGAGGTCCTCGGACGCGTCCCGCACGGACTCTATCTCGACGTGCACTCCCACGGACACCCCAAGAAGCGCATGGAGCTGGGCTACCTGCTCACCGCCGAGGACCTGCGCCAGCCCGACGAGAAACTCGACCATGACCCGTCCTTCCGGCGCAAGTCCTCGATCCGCTGGCTCGCCGAGCGCACGCAGGCCGGCTTCTCCGAACTCGTGCGCGGCAAGAGCAGCATGGGCGGGCTCCTCGAGGAACGCGGCGTGGCGGCGGTGCCCTCGCACCTGCAGCGGCCGGAGAAGGAGGACCCCTACTTCAACGGCGCCTTCGACATCGCGGCGCACGGCTCACGCGACAAGGCCCAGCTGGACGGGATCCAGTTCGAGGTGCCGGGACCGATGCGGGACACGGATGAGCATCGGGCGGCGACCGCGAAGGCGGTGGCCGAGGCGGTCGAGGTCTACTTCCGGACGCACTTCCGCACCGAGCTGCGCCCGAAGGACGCTCAGGGCCGCTGAAGGTCCGGCCCGGGGCCGACGGCGGGCCGTGCGCCGCGCCAGTCGCCCTTGATCAGCCGGTCGTCATTGCGCTGGTTGGCCGAACGGACGCGGTCCGCGTAGTCGCCCGAGGAGGACTCTCCGGACAGGGCCGCCGCGGCGGGCGTCTTCTCCGTGACGAACGATCCGTCGCCTTCGGGCGTGGCGCAGCCTGACAGCAGAGGCAGAAGGAGGAGGGGCAGCTTTTTCATGAAGACTTTCATTTGGCGCGGCGACGGGCGTCGGCCTCGAGCCAGGCGCGCAGGGAGAGGGCGGACTTGCGGGCGCGCTCACGGGCGGCGGCCAGGTCGTCGGCGTCGGCGACCTCCGCGCGCGTGAAGGCGTAGAACTTCGCCTTGGGCTCGGTGCCGGAGGCGCGCACGGCGACGCGGCGGCCGTCGGCGAGGTCGATGACGAGGAATTCCTCCGGCGGCATGCGCTCGCCTTCGGCGTCGGTCACTTCGTCGCGTTCGTAATCCGTGACGCGGACCACCTTGGATCCGTCGACCGTGGCGGGCGGGGCTGAGCGCCAGGAGGCGACGAGCCGGCGGATGGCGGCGGCGCCCTCCGCGCCCTCGAAGGCGAGGTCCAGCCGGTCCTCGTGGTGGGCCCCGTGGCTGAGGTGCAGCGCGTCGAGCGCGTCCAGGAGCGTGCGGCCGCGCGAGCGGAGCACCGCGGCGTATTCGACGAGTAGGAGCACCGCGGCGTTGGCGTCCTTGTCACGCACGGCGTCGTCCGCCAGGTAACCGTAGCTCTCCTCGGCGCCGAACAGGAACAGGCAGGAATGGCGGAGCGCCAGGGGGGCGCGCCGGCGCAGGGGCAGGAGGGGCGCCTCAGGCCCGGCCTGCTCGGCGAGCTTGCGCGACCAGCGCTCGAGCTTGCGCGCGATCCACTTGAATCCGACCAGGGTCTCGACGCAGCGGACGCCGTGGCGGGCGCAGACGGCCGCGACGAGCGGGGTGGTGACGAGCGACTTCAGGACCGCGGCGTTGGGCGAACCCGAGGCGGGCAGCACGCCGGCGTCCTTGAGGGCGGAGATGCGGTATTCGGCCAGGAGGGCCGCGACCTCGTTGCCGTTGAGCAGGCGGTGTCCGCCCTCGGGCAGAGGCACCGCGGCGCCGACCCGGTCGGTGTCGGGGTCGGTGGCGAGGATGACGTCGGCGCCCTTCTCCGACGCCAGACGCAGGGCGAGCGTGAAGGCCGCCGCGCTCTCGGGATTCGGGGAGGAGACCGTGGGGAAGGCGCCGTCGTGCTCGCGCTGCTCGTCGACCAGCAGAGGGTCGACGCCGAGACGACGGAGCGCCGGCTCGATCATGACGTCACCGGTGCCGTGTAGGTTCGTGTAGACGACGCGCGGGGCGTGGCGGGCCAGCGCCTCGGGATCGACCGCGGCGTCGACGAGCCGGGCCAGGTAGGCCTCCTCGGCGTCGGGTCCGACCGTGAGGACCCCGCCGAGGTCCTTGTCCATGTAGTCGGCGACCTCGGCCGGACCCAGCCGGCCGACCTCCGCCACGATCGCGGCGTCCGCGGGCGGGGTCACCTGTCCGCCGTCGCCCAGGCAGCATTTGAAGCCGTTGTCATGACTGGGATTGTGGCTGGCGGTGATGACCACTCCGGCCTGCGCGCCCAGGTGGCGCACGGTGAAGCTGAGCTGCGGGGTCGAACGCGGGCCGGCGAAGAGATGGGCCTCGCCGCCGAGCCGCGTCCAGGCGGAGGCGACCAGTTCGGCGAAGTGGCGGGAGAAGTGACGGACGTCGTGCGCCACGACGATCCTGGGCGAAGGATGGACGGCGGAGACGTGCCGGTACAGGCCGATGGCGGCGCGCAGGACATTGACGTCGTTGAGGCAGGCGGACCCGACCGCCGCGCGAACCGGCCTTCCCGCGGCGTCCAGCTCCCCCGCGGCCGGCACCCGGCCCACCGTGCGGCCGCGCATGCCGCCCGTGCCGAAGGCGATGCCCTTGTAGAAACGGTCCTCCAGCTCCCCCCAGCACCCCCTTGCGACCAGATCGTCCAGGGCGGTCATGGCCTCCGCGGGCAGGGCGCCGGATTCGAGCCAGCCGGTGACATTGACCAGGGCGGCGGGCGAAAGACTGCCGGACTTGGCGGCGGCCTTCAGGGCGGCGAGGGTGTCAGCGGCGCTCATCGGGGGTGGCATCCTTGGCCCCGGACGGACGGGCACAAGCCCGGAGCGGGGGAGGCGGGGATTGACACCCCTCCACCCCTCGCAAGCCTATCCCACCCATGTCAGACGACAGCGCCAAGAAGCGGCCGCCGGCCGACGATGACCGCAACCTGGTCGTCGTGGACGATGATTTCGCCAACGCCGACGCCGAGGACCGGCTGTGGCTCTTCTGGGAGCGCAACAAGACCCTCATCGTGAGGGGGACCAGCCTCGTGATCCTGGGCATCCTGGCCGCCATCGGCCATCATTTCTGGCAACAGGCGCGGCGCGAGGAAGTCGGCGCCGAGTACGCCGCCTGTCAGGACGAGGCCGCGCGGCGCGCCTTCGCGGCGCGTCATGCCGGCGATCCGCTGGCCGCCGTCGCGCTGGCGGAAGTCGGCGACGACCTCAAGCGGGCCGGCAAGCTCGCCGAAGCAGCCAAGGCCTACGACGAGGCGGCCGTCGCCGCCGGCAAGGCCGGCGAGGCCCCCGCCGTGCGCGCGCTCGCCCTGCGCGCCCGCCTTTACGCCGGACTGACCCGCACGGAGCTCGGCGACAAGGGCGCCGAGGCCGCCGTCGCCGCCGTCGCCGACGAACCTTCCGCTCCCGAGACGCTGCGCGGCCTGGCCATGCTCAGCCTGGCCAACCTCGCCGTCGCGCGCGGCGATTCCGCCGAAGCGGCGAAGTGGCTCAACGCGATGGACCGGCGCCTGCGCCCGGACAACGTCTGGCAGCAGGACAAGGCCTTCCTCGTCCGCTCCGAGCCCTCGCTCACCGCCGCTCCCGCGGCCAAGTGAGACCTGCGGCGGTCTCAGGACGAGACGCAAGCAGCCGAACCACCGCCATGATCCCAGATGCCGAAAAGCCCGAGGCAGCGGTGGCGGCGGAAGGGCTGACCAAGCGTTACGGCTCACTGACCGCGATCGAGGACCTGAGCTTCTCCGTGGCGCCCGGGGAGGTGGTCGGATTCCTCGGCCCGAACGGAGCCGGCAAGTCGACCACCCTGAGGATCCTGGCGGGCACCATGGCGGCCACCTCCGGAAGGGCCTCCATCTGGGGTGCTTCCGTGGCGCTCGATCCGGCGGCGGCCAAGCGACGCATGGCGTACATGCCGGAGAACAACCCGCTCCCGGAGGATCTCCGCGTGGAGGAATACCTCACGCTGCGCGCGCGGCTCAAGGACGTGGAGCCTGCGAACGTGAAGGCGCGCGTGGCGAAGGTCATGGAGGACTGCGACCTCGCGCGCCGCGCTTCCGGGCGGCTCATCGGCCAGCTCTCCAAGGGCTTCCGGCAGCGGGTCGGCATCGCGGACGCGCTGCTGGCGGAGCCGAAGGTCGTGCTGCTCGACGAGCCCACCATCGGCCTCGATCCGCACCAGATCCTCGGCATCCGCGACCTCATCCGCTCGCTGCGGGGGCGGATGGCGGTGCTCATCTCCAGCCACATCCTGCATGAGGTCGAACAGGTCTGCGACAAGGTCGTGATCATCAACCGCGGAAGGCTGGTCGCGCAGGGCCGCCCGGCGGACCTGCGCCGCGAACTGCGGCCCGCGGCTTCCTTCACCGTGGTGGCCCGTGAGGACGCCGCGGCCGTGCTGGCCGCGGCGCGCTCGCTGGATCCCGCCGCCACGGCCGAGGACGCCGGAGAGGAGGATGGCTGGCGTCGCACGCGCCTCTCGCTCCCGGCCGGCTCGCCCGCCCTGGAGTCGCTTGCCTCCGGACTCGCGCTGGCGGGACTCCGCCTGAGGGAGGCCTCCGAGGACCGATTCGGCCTGGAGGAGATCTTCCTCGCCGCGACCCGCCGTTCGCCCGGGGAGAGGCGGCGCCCCTGAGATGAGGCACTTCCGCGTGCTGCTCCTCCATGAGCTGCGCTGCGCGCTGCTCTCCGGCGCGACCTGGTCGGTCGCGGCGCTTTTCCTCGCCCTCATGGGGGCCGTGCACTGGTTCGCCGTGCTGGAATGCAGCCGGGCGCCTACGCCGTGGACCCCGACGGAAGGGACCTTCCGCCTCTTCTGGGTCCCGCTGCTCTTCATCCTGCCGCTGCTCACCATGCGCACCTTCGCCGAGGAGCGCAGGTCGGGCACGCTGGCCGCGCTCCTGACCACGCCGGCCAGCGCGGCGTCGGTGGTGTGGGCGAAGTTCCTGTCGACGTGGACCGTCTGGGCCCTGCTCTGGGCGGCCTTCATCGCGTTCCCCTGGATCACCGAACATCGCCTGGGCACGCCGGGCGACGCCAGGCTGGCCGACCCCGTTGCCCTCTGGGGAGGGCTGGCGTTCGTGCTCACCAGCGGCCTGATGCACGTGGCGGTCGGCGTGCTCTGCAGCTGCGTCACCCGCAGTCCGGCGCTGGCGGCGCTGCTCACCTTCATCGCGCTGCTCGCGCTGACCGCCGCGGGAGGAGCCATCGACTCGCTGCCCGTCGAGAGCTGGGAGTGGATGGGCTGGCTGCGCGACCCCGCCGACCACCTGCGCACCTTCGGACACCTGCAGGACTTCGCCTCCGGCGTCATCGACTCCCGTCCGCTGGTGCTTTACGCCACAGGAACCCTGCTCTGCCTCGGACTCTCGGTGCTGGCCCTGGAGGGGCAGGAGTCATGAGGCAGGCGCCCGACGACTTCGCCGCCGTCCGCCCCGTGCGCCGGCTGAACCGCGCGACGCAGGCCCTGCTGGCGCTCGCCCTGGCCGCCTCGGTCAACTTCCTCGCCTCCCTGCCGGCCTTCCGCCTGCGCGAGGACCTCAGCGCCGACCGCCGCCACTCCCTCGCCCCCGAATCCGCGGAGACGGTGCGCGTGGCGGGACGGCGGAGTCCGGTCGGAGAGGGGCGCAACGCGGGCTGGGTGCGCGCCCTCGTCCTGGCGGGGGACGGCTCCGACGAATCGCGCCTGCTGCGGCCGCGCCTGCTGCGCCTGCTCGACGCCTATGCCCTGGAAGCGGGCCGCGACGGCGCGACCTGGTTCAGGATCGACACCGTGGGCGGCGGTCGCAACGCGCCGCTCCTCTCGGAAGTGGCGGCGCGGCACGGCGCGCCGGAAGCCGACACCGTCCTCATCCTCACCTGCAACGGCCGGGCCAGATACGTGCGCCGCAAGGAGCTGACCGACGCCTCGGGCGCGTTCCGCGGCGAAGAGGCGGTGACCTCCGCGCTCATCGACGTCACCGAGGACCGCGCGGCGGTCTGCTACGTCACCCGCGGGCACGGCGAACTGGGACTCGAGGACGTCTCGCAGGCGCGCGGGCTGTCCCAGCTCTCGCTGCTCCTGCGTGCGCGCAACTTCGAGGTGCGGGCGCTGGACCTCGCGGTGACGCCGGAAATCCCGCGCGACGCCTCGATGGTGCTCATCGCCGGACCGCAGGCCCCGTTCTCTCCCGCCGAGACGGCGAGGCTACGCGGCTACCTCATGGAGCGCAACGGCCGCGCGCTGGCGCTGCTGGAGCCCGGGCGCGCGCACGGTCTGGACCAGCTGCTTTCCGAATGGGGCGTGTTCTCCCCCGACGCCGAACTGCAGGAACCGGATCCGACAAGGCGCACCCCTTCCGGCGAGATCGCGCTGACCCGCCTGGACGACCGCGGCCACCCGCTCACGAAGGTCCTGCAGGACCAGGACCTGCCGCTGCTGGCCGCCCGACTCCGTCCCGCGAAGTATGACATCGGCAGCGAGCCCGACAGCACGCTCAACGTCTGGCAGCTCATCTTCTCCTCCGACGCCGCCTGGGGCGAGGCCGATCCCGCCAGGAGGCCCCTGAGGTTCGACTCCGCGCGGGACCAGCCGGGTCCGGTCTGCGTCGCCGCCGCCGCCGAGCGCGCCACCGGGATCAGGCAGGGCGCCGGAGGCACGGGAGGAAGGCTCGTGGTGGTGGGCACCTCCGACATCGCCGCCAACGAGCGTCTGAGCCGGGGCGGCAACCGCGCCTTCATGGTGCAGTGCGCGGCCTGGCTGACCGACCGCGACCGGGCCGTCTCGCTGCCCGGACGCGGCGCGACGTCCTTCCAGCTGACGGCGACCACGGCGGACTTCTGGGCGCTCGGACTGCGCTTCGCCGCCGTGCCGCTCGCCGTGCTGGTGGTCGGGCTTGCGGTTTCCGTCTGGCGCCGCAGAAACTAGCGTCGGATGCGGCCGTCGAGGACCACGATCATTCTGCTGCTGGCCAACCTGGCGGCCTTCGCGCTCGTGTGGAGGGCGACCTCGTCGCATCGCGCCCCGGCCGTCGAGCGGCAGCAGCTCTTCCCCGCTGAGCCGGCCAGGATCTCCGTCACCGACGGAGCGCAGCGCCTGACCATGGAACGGCGGGCCGGACTCTGGAAGATCACGGAACCGTTCGAGTGGCAGGCGAACGTCTGGGCCGTGCAGCGGCTGGTCGACGAGCTGCGCTTCATCACGACCGACGGGGGCTTCGACGCATCCGAGGCCGGGCCGCAGGGCCTCGCCGCCTACGGGCTCGACCGGCCCCGCTGGACGCTGCGCGTGACGGGCGAGGGCGTCGAGCCGGTCGAGGCCAGGGCGGGCCTCCAGCCCGCCACGAGGAACCTCTTCCTGCTCTGCGACAACGGCCGGCGCATCCTGCCGCTCGCCGAGGCGATGGGGGCGGCGCTCTCCGCCAAGCCCGAATCCTACCGGGTCGACAAGGTGTTTGAGATCGCGGACTTCGAGGCCAGGGCCGTTTCCGTGAAGGTCGACGGGGGCGAGACGGTCTCCATCCTCTCCGAATCAAGGGTGCGGCCGGGCCGACGCCTCGGCGGACCGGAATGGAGGTTCGAAGCGCCTTTCGACACGCTGGCCGACCAGGAGGCCGCGACGCAGGCGGTCACGGACCTGACCGGGCTGCGGGCCGCACGTTTCCAGGAGGCGGCCGAGGACGCCACCGGCCTCGCCACGCCCGCCCTGCGGATCGCCGTCGAGGGCAACTCCAAGCGGCAGGTGCTCCTCATCGGCAAGCCGGCGGCCGACGCGCCGGGCCTCTCCTGGGCGCGCCTCGAGGAGAATCCCTCGACGTTCCTGATCGAGACCAGGAGGACGGCCCTGTGGAGAAACGCCGCCCGGGCCCTGGCCCCGTCCCGCCCCGCCGACTTCGAGCCCGCGCTCGTCACCGGATTCACGCTCACCTCGGGCGGACGCTCCCTCACGCTCCATCGGATCGATTCCGCCGGGAATGAGCCGCGCTGGGAGATCCCGGTCGCCCCGGGCTCGACGGCCACCCGCCGACGGGAGGCCGACGCCGCCGTGGTCAACCGCTTCCTCGAGGGGCTCGCCGGACTGCGGGCCCTGCGCACCAAGTCCGACGTCTCCCTGCCCGCGACCGCGAGGCCGAACGGCGCGCCGCTCCACTCGGTCGAACTGGAGTTCGGCGGCGAACGGATGACCGTGGGATTCTCGGAGGATCCTGAAGCGCGCGCGGGCGCGGCGCTGGTGCAGGCCAAGGGCGCGCCGCTGGGCGCGGTCTGCGACCTGGCTTCGCTCATGGGCGGGCACAGGGAAGTGGAGCCTCAGGCATGGCGTCGCAGGATCGTCGCCACGCTGCCGCAGGGCGCCCGCGTGACCGGGCTGCGCGTGACGCGCAAGGAGGACGGCGCCCTGATCGGGGAAGCCAGGCTGGGGCCGGACGGCGGCTGGACCGGCAAGGGCGCGCTCGATCCCGCCGCCGCGCGCCGGCTCGCCTCGGTGATGTCCGACCTGCGCGCCGCTGAATTTCCGAACCGGGACACGGGGGCCGGCGGCTGGCGGTTCGAGATCCGCGTGACGGACCGGGCCGCGGGCGGAGCCGGCGAAGCGGCCGAGACCTTCCGCACCTACCTCTGCTCAGGTCCGATCAACGCGCGGACGCTGCTGCTGCGGGACGAAGCCGACTCCGACGAGTTCCTGCTGGAACCCGCGCAGGCCGAGGCGGTGACGCCGCTGCTGGCGCCGCCGGCGCCCCGATGAGCCCGGCGCCGGAGCGGCCGGCACGGAGGAATTTCCTGCGGAGCCTCGTCCACACGTGCCTCTTCCTGCTGCTGCCCTGCCAGCTGGCGCTGCTCTGGCTCGCCCATAACGACCGGCCCGTGCGCCTGCCCGACCGGCTGCTCGACGAAGCGGCCGCGGCGCTGGCGGCGAAGGGCGTCCGCTTCTCGGCCCGCGCGCTGATGGTGAATCCTGACCGGTCGCTGCGGGCGGAGGACGTCACGCTGGGCTTCGACGGGGCGGGAGACGGGGTGATCTCGGCGCGAAGCCTGGACGTACGCCTGAGCCTGCCGGCGCTGGCCGCCGGGAAGCTGGAGCCGACCGGACTCATGGTCACCGACGCCCAGGTGAGGCTCCCCGGTCCGCTGACGCCCGACGGCAGGCCGCGGACGATCGCGGACCGGATCGACTGCGAGGTCCTCCGCGAAGGCCGTTGGCTGGTGATACGTTCGGCGCGGCTGCGGAGCCGGGGGATGACGGCGTTCCTGTCGGGCGAGGTGCCGGTGGCGACCCTCATGACGGGAGGACGGAACGGCGCCGACCTCCCCGCCGCGCTGAGATCAGCCGACGCATGGATCAGGGATGCGGACGAGTTCGGGCTCCGTTCGGTCGAAGTGCGGGCACGGAGCGACGGGGCGGGCGGAGCGACGCTGCGCATCGAGGCGTTGGCGCAGCCGGCGATCTCGCCTCCGTCGTCCACCCCCGTGCGCATCGAGGGCCTGAGGATCGCGGCCTCCGTGGGCTTCCGCCCGGACGCAGGCCTTGGCGAGTGGGCGCTGGAGGCCGACGCCGCGCAGGCCTCGGCCGCGATCGGAGACATCAGGATGAACCTGCGCGGCCTGCGGGTGACCGCATCGCCTGAGCCGCGGCACGGCGGCTTCCGCATCATCGCCAAGGTGGACGAGGCGCTCGCGGACGGCCTGCCGACCGCACGCCTCCGATGGGACTCGCTGGTGGGACGGGAAGGCCCGGTGGAGACGCGATTCCTGCTGAGGACCGACGGCTCACGCGCCAGCGGGCGCCTGAAGACCGAGGGCCGGGCCTGGCGCGAGCTGACGTTGGACCGGGCGGACCTCTGCTCGGAGGAGATGCTTTCCGTCTCACCCTTGCGCAAGGCGCTGGCGGACGCGGGAGTCGGGCTCTCCGGCTCCATGATCCTGAGGGAGGCGCGGTTCGTGGCCGACGGAGCGGGGGGACTGGCCCGAGCGACGGGCGCGGCGGACCTGAGCGGCTTCAGCGCGATGGGGCTTTCATCGTCATCCATCGCGCCCGGCGCCGCCCTGCCCCTCTCGGCCGGATTTGACTTCGATGCGGCCCGCGGCCCCAGACCCCTGCGGCTGACGGAGCTCCAGCTGGCCTCGGTACGCGGTGAGGCCGAGCTGTCGCTCAAGGCCGGCGGGCCTTTCTCCCTGCACCTGCGCGGCGACCTGGCGCCTCCATGCCTCGACCAGGTGCTCGGCCGCTGGTGGACGGACCTGTGGTCGCTGTTCCAGGTGCGCAGGCATCCTCACGCGTACATCGATGTCGACGGCGAGTGGATGAAGCAAGGAGCCCGGACCAAGGGCCGGGTGAAGCTCGATGACTTCACGTTCATGGGCGCGCCTTTCCGTGGGGTCGAAGTGACGGTGGATGCGGACGCGAGACGCACGGTCATAGGGCTGGAGGACCTCGCCGGCGGAAGCCTGCCCGCCGACGGCTCGCTCGACGGGCAAGTGACCTGGGACTGGAGCCTCCCTCCGGAGATCGCCGGCCCGAACGTCGACGTCAGCGGTGACATGGAGCCGTGGATCGCAGCACGGTGCGCCGGCGAATCCTTCGGCGAGGCTTTGAAGGGCCTGCGGCTGCCTGCGGGCCGGAGACTCCGCGTGGTCGCACGTCCCGAGGGCGGCAAGCCGGCGGTCACCGCCGAGATCTCCGCGCCCGGCACCAGCCAGGCATGGGGGTTTCCGCTGCTGAACCTGAAGGCGAAGACGGAGGGCGCCGGTGAGCGTATGACCATCCGGACGACCTTCGGGCTGGCGGATGGCGAAGCGCGGCTGGACGTGAAGGGGGACGTCCTGCGGAAACCCGCCGTCGAATTTTCAATTCTGGGCTCAAAACCAGAGCTTCTGCTGGCCGCCTTTGAGGGGACCCAGGCTGAGCGCACGGGCAATGCCCGCCTGGACCTCAGTTTCAAGGGCACGGTCGACCTCCGGGCCCCGCGCCAGCTGCGAGGGCTGGGCGACTACCGCCTGGTGGATCCCGAACTCAAGAAGGTCAGGCTCCTGGGGGGCCTTTCGGGCCTGCTCGAGGAGCTCGGCGTCAACCTCACCTCCTATGACCTTCAGGAGGCCCGGGGGATCTTCGGCTGCCTGGAGGGCAAAGCCTACCTCCCTGATCTCACCGTGACCGGGCCCCAAGCCATGCTCACCCTGTCGGGGGTGGCCGGCTTGGAGGGGGGGCAATTGGACTTCATCGGGGACTTCTCCCTCATGGAAAAGCAGGGGATTCCCCTAATCGGCCTCCTGAACCCGAACCGGGCCTTGATCGGACTTACAAAAATAAGGGTAAAGGGCAGTTTTTCTCAGCCAGAAACCTCCGCATTTCCTAGGCTGTCAGACTTCATTAAGTCAAACAAAGACAGCGACTTAGGTAAAATTCCCGAGGTACTAAAGGAATGAGGGATTGATTTGTAGGACTGAAGCGGTGTATCAGTCTGACTTCACCCTCATAACGGAGGAAAATCCCTTGGACCTAAGCAAAATCAAACAAGTGGTGGACCTGATGAAGAAGTCCGGTCTGTCCGAGTTCGAAATCCAAGACCAGGAGTTCAAGCTGCGCATCAAGAGGGACGTGGCGGGACAGCCCGCGGTGTTCCAATCCCCGGCCGTGGCCGCCCCGGCTCCGGCCGCCGCCCCCGCCCCTGCTCCTGCTCCGGCCGCCGCGCCCACCGCCCCCGTCGCCGCCCCGGCCGCCGACCCCGGCGTCAAGGTCATCACTTCCCCGATGGTGGGCACCTTCTACGCAGCCCCCTCTCCGGACAATCCTCCCTTCGTGACCGTCGGCTCCCCCGTGAAGCCTGACAGCGTCGTCTGCATCGTCGAGGCGATGAAGGTCATGAATGAGATCCAGTCCGAACTCAACGGAACCATCGTCGAGTGCCTGGTCGCCAGCGGCACTTCCGTGGAGTTCGGCCAGCCGCTCTTCCGCGTGAAGGTCAGCTGAGCCCCGGAGAACGCGCATGAACAAGATCCTCATCGCCAACCGCGGGGAAATCGCCCTGCGCGTCATCCGCGCCTGCCGCGAACTCGGCATCAAGACCGTGGCGGTCTACTCCCAGGCCGACGAGCAGTCCCTGCACGTGCAGCTGGCCGACGAGGCGGTCTGCATCGGACCCGGCCCCAGCAAGGACTCCTACCTGCGTGAGGACCGCATCATCTCGGCGGCCGAGATCACCAACGTCGACGCCATCCATCCCGGCTACGGCTTCCTCTCCGAGCGCGCCGGATTCGCGGAGAAGTGCGCCGCGGCCAACATCAAGTTCATCGGCCCGAGGCCCGAGGCCATCCGCCTGATGGGCGACAAGGCCGTGGCCCGGCAGACCGCGACCAAGGCCAAGGTGCCCTGCGTCCCCGGCACGGACGGACCGGTGGACAACCAGCGCGAGGCCATCAAGGAGGCCCAGCGCATCGGCTTCCCCGTCATCATCAAGGCCGTGGCGGGCGGCGGCGGCAAGGGCATGCGCATCGTGCACAACGCGGCGGCCTTCGCCAAGGAGTTCGAGAGCGCGCGCGCCGAGGCGGAGAAGGCCTTCGGCAACGGCTCGGTCTACATCGAGAAGTACATCGAGCAGCCCCGCCACATCGAGTTCCAGATCCTGGCGGACGAGCACGGCAAGGTGCTCCACCTCGGCGAGCGCGACTGCTCCGTGCAGCGGCGCCACCAGAAGCTGATCGAGGAGTCGCCCTCCCCCTTCCTCACGCCACGCCTCCGCGAGGAGATGGGCAAGGTCGCCGTGAAGCTCGCCGAGAACATCGGCTACCAGAACGCCGGCACGCTCGAGTTCCTCGTGGACCGGCACGGCAAGTTCTACTTCATGGAGATGAACACGCGCATCCAGGTGGAGCACGGCGTGACCGAGGAGGTCACGGACATCGACCTGGTGCGCCGCCAGATCCTCGTGGCCTGCGGCGAGAAGCTGGAGCTGTCCCAACGTGACATCCGCATCAACGGGCACGCCATCGAGTGCCGCATCAACGCGGAGGACCCCGCGCGAAACTTCACGCCCAGCCCCGGCACGATCGGGCTCTACTACGCGCCCGGCGGACACGGCGTGCGCGTGGACTCCCACTGCTATTCGGGCTACGTCATCCCGCCGCTCTACGACTCGATGGTGGCCAAGCTCATCTCGGTGGGCGCGACCCGCCAGAAGGCGCTGGACCGCATGCACCGCGCGCTGAGCGAGTACATCATCCGCGGCGTCCACACGACCATCCCGGTCTGCCGCGCGATCATGAAGGACCCGGTGTTCCGTCAGGGCGGAGCCACGACGAAGTACCTCGAGGACTTCTTCGAGCGCACGCCCAAGGAGCTCTGGTCGGCGGCGCCGCTCACCTGAAGACGCCGGCGGCATGAACGGCCGCAGGCGACCCACCCCGCCCCCGCCTCTCCGTACGGGAGGCGACCTGCTCCGGCATGCCAACCGCGAGATGCGCCGGGCCGGGGTGTCCCACGGGCAGGGCTTCCTCGGACCGGAAGAGGAGTCGCTGACGCTGCTCGGGCACGCGCTCGGACTGGCCTGGGAGGACCTGCCTTCCTGCTTCCGCAAGCCGGTGCCCGCGGAAGCAGCGACGCGGTTCCTCGAACTGCTGCGCAGGCGCACGGAGGATCGGACGCCGACGGCCTACCTCGTCGGCGAAGCCTGGCTGGGCGGGCTGCGCTTCAAGGTGGACGAGCGGGTGATCATCCCGCGCTCCTACTTCGTGGAACTGATTCCGGAAGTCATCCCCGCCTGGCTGCCGCCGGCGGAGAGCATCCTCCGCGTGGCCGACGTGTGCACGGGCTCGGGCTGCCTCGCCGTGCTGCTCGCCCGCCGTTTCCCCAAGGCGACGGTCGACGCCACCGACCTGTCCGCCGAAGCCCTGGAGGTGGCGGCGGAGAACGTCGCCGCCCACGGACTCAAGGAGCGCGTCCGCCTGCACCGCACCGACGTCATGCGCTCGCTGGCAGGACGGCCGCGCTACGACCTGATCATCAGCAACCCGCCGTATGAGCCGGAGAAGGTGCTGCGCGGGCTGCCCGCCGAATTCCATCGCGAGCCGCCGGAAGCGCTGGTGAGCGGGAAGGACGGGCTGGACGTGATCCGCCGGCTGCTGCGGGAGGCCGCCTCGTCGCTGCTCCCGCACGGCGCCTTGGTCATCGAAGTCGGCGGCCTGCGGGAGGCGATGGCCCGGGAATGGCCGCGGCTGCCGGTCTGCTGGCTGCCGACGGCCGACGGCTCCGACTGCGTGGGCCTCATCCACGCCGCCGACCTCGCGGCGTTCACCAGGCCCGGTCGGCGCGCCGCGACTCGAGGAGCGACTGGGTCTCGGCGGAAAGCGCGGGGAAGAAGTCGAGGCCGGTGAGCTCTTCGAGGCGGTCGACGCTGACGACGTAACGGGTCAGCTCGCGGTCGCGCCACCTCTCCTCGTGCGGAACGAGGTAGGCGATGGCGCGCACGCCACGGCCGGCCTCGTCATATTCGGCGATGACCGCCCAGAACGCCTCCGGCACGGGGATGCGGCCGAACCTGGAAGGCGCGGCCCCGTAGACCGGCCCCACGACGGCCCAGACCTCGCCGTAGCGCTCGACGTAGCGCTGGGCGATGCGCAGCTCGAGGTCCTTCCAGAGCCCTGCGTTGAGCGCATGCAGCTGCGGAGCGACGTTGCTCATGAGGAAGGTCTCGTTCTGCGCGTCCACGCCGTGACAGACCGCGACGGCGTAATTGGGCGCCATGTGCCCGCGGTCGTAGCCGGAGCGCGTGTATTCATCGGTGCGGACCAGGGCCGAAGTCCGGCGATCGGTGCGGAACGACGACGGCCGCGGAGGCGACTGGCCGGAATGCGGGAAGACGCGGTAGGCCGCCCAACGAGGTCCGGGCAGGGCGTTGTCATAGCCGACCGAATGGCCCCGGTTGGAAAGGCGCTGCAGGCCCACCCGGTCGAGCGGCTCCCCGTAGGCGCAGACCGACCCGGGGGCGGGCGGCGGAGCCGGCACCACCTCGCCCTGCACCGACAAGGTGGCGTCCGCCACCCGGTCGAGCCAGCCCACCACACGCCGCGGCGTCTCACCGTCCTCGCGCACCCTGTCGACGAGATCGAGCGCCGGCCCTTCAATCGCTTTCTTCCCCGGACGGTCCAGCAGGCCGTAGGCCGCCGCGAGCGCCACGGCGAGAATAACCGCCGTGAGCGCAAGCCAGCCGATGAGCCTGAGGACGCGGCGGGTCATGCCCGGGTGAGATAAAAGACCTGCCAGGCCCAATGCAGGAGGATTCCCGCTGCCAGACCGCGGCGCAGCCACGAGCGCCCGGACTCATCCATGGCGATCCTCAGGCGCAATGGATCACGGCTGACCAGGACGTACGCGGAGTAGAGCGTCCACAGGCACAGCCCGAGGACGGTCAGCGTGAAGCCCGGATGGTAGAGCAGGGCCTGCCAAGGATCGAAGGCGACCAGGCAGCGCGCCGAACGCGTGCCGCCGCAGCCGAGGCAGGGCAGCCCCGTCCACTTCATGAGCAGACAGTCCGGCAGGCTCCACCCGGTGGCGAACCAGACGAAGGCGGCGGCGCCGCCTCCCAGGAACGTGGCGCTCCAGACGAGCTCGTGCCTCAGCTCGCCGGGGTAAGGGGGCCTGCGGATCAGGCGCAGCACCGGTCAGCGGCTCACAAGGAGCCCGAAGAAGCTGAGCGGAAGGACGCAGCAGCAGGCGCAGAGCACGAACCAGACGAAGCAGGAGATGCCGAACTGCGCCCAGGGATTGACGCCGGTCGCCGCCCCGAACGAGCGGAAGTAGACCACGCAGAAGGGGATGAAAGTCAGCACGCCCACGATCAGCTGGGCGCGGAGGTCGAAGGCCAGCAGCTGGAAAGGGGCGGCCAGGAGCAACAACGCGCCGCTGGCCAGCAGCGTGGCGGCCGCCGTGCGCTCGGCCGACACCTTGATCCGGAAGATCCTCTGGCCGACCCAATGGGCGAGGCCGAGGCCTGCGTAAAAGATCGGGGCGAACGCCAGTCCGATGACCGTCTGGAAAACCATCAGGCCGACCGGAGTCGGCGGGGTCTGCGCCATCTGGTCGGCGAACTCGTTGAACTGCGGGAGACCGAAGCCCCGGACCATGGAGGCGAGGGCCTCGTTCTGCTGGCCGGCCAGGAAGACGCCGGCCAGATTGAAGGGCGCCGCGAAGGCCAGGGCCACGTAACAGAAAAGCAGCCAGTCGCCGAAGCCGAGGCGTCCGGTCGACAGGACCGAAGGGTCGAAGATCGCCTGCTTCACGGTCGCGAAGAACGAACCGGCGGACTTGCCCCGCTCCCAGGCAATCTCGGACGTGACGGCGGGCGCGGCCGGGGCGGCGGGCGAAACAGCGGCGAACTCGGGCCACTCGCCGAGCGCCTTCCATTCCGCCATGCCCTCGCGCCAGGCCAGGTCCGCGGCGTTGAAACGCCCGGCCGCCAGTCCGGCGCGCACCTCGTCATCGGTGAAGACGCCGAGCTGGGCGCCTTTGCGGGCGATGTGGATCTGCATGGGAAGAGGACGTCAGAACTTGCCGGCGAGCGATGCGATGAGGAGGGAGTAGATTCCGCAGACGCAGCAGCAGGGGACGAGGACGAGGGAGATCGCCACCTTCCACCAGACGATCCGGTGCACGCGTGAATGCGCGATGACCGCGGCGACCACCTGCCAGGGACCGACCACGTAATTCACGCAAGGAATGAAGGCGAAGGGCATGAACGCTCCGTAAGCGTAGGCCTGGGCCCGGTAAGTCTGGGCGTATCCGCCCTTCGGATTCCAGGGCAGCAGGAGCAGATGGGCCACGGCGGCGCCGACGAAATTGAAGAGCGGCAGGAGAAGGAAAATGAAGGCCAGGATGGCCGCGGCGGCCGCGGCGGCGACGGCGGGGCCGATGTCGGTGATGAGCTTGCCCACTGGGTCGTTGTTCAGACCGGTGCCACCATCATGGGAGGCGAGACTGGCCATGAAGAAAATCAGGCCGCCGTAAAGCGCGCTGCCGCAGAGCCAGGCGGGAAAGAGGGAGGCGTAGGTGAACGAGATGGGCCGGCTGAAGCCGCCTTCACGCATCCCGTCAAACGTGCGCACCGGATCGAGCGCCACCTCCCTGATGGTGGCGAAGAAGTGGGCGAAGGATGCGCCGCGCTCCCAAGAGGGCAGCGGCGGCTGTTCGGCGGAGCCGCCGGGGAAGCCCGGGGACGGCGGGGGCACCGCGCCCGCGAACTCGGGCCACTCGCCGAGCGCCTTCCATTCCGCCATGCCCTCCCGCCACGCCAGATCGGTCGTGATGAAGCGGCCGGTCGCCAGCCCGGCGCGGACCTCCTCAGGCTTGAAGGTCCCGAGCGAGACGGACTTCCGGGCGACATGGATTTCCATGGGCGGAGCAAACCGATGTCAGGCCGCAGGAGCAAGCCCGGGAGAAAGTGGCGAGGGGGGCGGGACTCGAACCCGCGACCCGCAGCTTAGAAGGCTGCTGCTCTGATCCGACTGAGCTACCCCCTCGTGGGACCGAGGATGCCCCCGGCGAGGGGCGGGGCAAGCCTCGGAGAAGTCAGCAGACCAGGTCTCTGAAGCCCGTGAAGTCGGCCGAGAGCCCGCCGGGCAGGCCCTTGTTGATGACCGAAACGGCGTCGTGGGAATGCAGCGACTCCAGGTGCGAGCAGGCGACGACGAAGTCGCGCACGCGGAGGTCGGCGTCGAAGCGTTCGAACACGAGACGGGCGGCGTCCTCGACGAACTTGGAGTAGGCGCCGTTGAGCTCGGCGAAGGCCTGCTCGTCCTCGCGCTTCACCATGACCTGCGTCTCGGTCTGGAGGGCGGCCAGGGCGAGGTCCTTCATGTCCTCGACGAACAGGCTGCGTCCGGGAGCCACCTCGGCGACGATGCGGGACTTGGAGCGCTGGGAATGGGGGATGCCGTAGGCGGAACGCTCCTCACGGGCGTGCTCGGTGAGCTCCGCAGAGCAGGGGCAGGCGGAGGAGTACACGAAGTCGAAATGCACGTAGCGGCGGAGACGGTCGAGGTCGTCGACCGTGCCTTCGAGGACCGCGCGGTAGTACTGCCAGCCTTCGAGGCCGGAGCGCAGGGACTTCTGCAGGATCGGGTAGCGGAACTCGACCAGGATGCGGGCTCGGCTGCAGCCGAGCTCCTTCTTGTAGCGGAGCAGGACCTCCTCGAGCAGCTCATGGGACATCACGCGGTCCTTGAACTCGTAGAAGACGCGCATGATACGGGACATGTTGATGCCCTTGCGGTCGGCGCCGAGGGACACCGTGCCGGTGACCGAGCACTCCAGGAGCACGGGCCGTCCTTCACGCGACGCCACGGACATGGGCAGGCGGAAGCCCGAGATGCCGACGTGCTGGATGGGCACGTTGGCACCCTGGATCTGGGAGCCGTCGGTGTTCTGCATGTCCGGCAGCGTGGCGCGGTAGGCGTCATCCGCGCGGAAGGCCCGGTCGTAACGACGGCTGAGGTCGCGGCTGCGGGGAGGATGCTTGGCTCGGCTCATGCTGGGAGGGAGGGAGGTTTGCCGGTCGACGCAAGCCGGCCGGAATGAAAAGGCCCTCCGTGCTGGAGCCACCTGCCGGACTTGAACCGGCGACATTCTCATTACGAATGAGACGCTCTACCAACTGAGCTAAGGTGGCGGCACGAAGGAAGGATGAACGTGGGCGGTCCGGGCGGGGAAGGCAAGCCTTGGCGAAGGCCGAATGCCCTCGCCAGACGGCCGCGGCGGGGCAGATTGGGGCCGTCCCATGCGCGCAGCCCTCATCGCAAGGCAGTTCGACGTCCAGGGCCGGCTGGTCACCGTCGAGCCCTACGGCTCGGGCAACGTCAACGACACCTACCTGGCGATCTTCCGCACGACGTTCTCCGAGCAGCGCTTCATCGTGCAGCGCGTGCGCAAGTCGGTCTTCCCGGATCCTGAGGCCATCATGCAGAACATGCGCGCGCTGACCGACCACTGCCATGCGCGGCTCGAGGCCGAGGCCGATCGCTCGGACCGCATCTGGCAGCTCCCCAAGATCATCCAGACCAAGGCGGGCGAGGACTGGGTGACCGACGCCGACGGAGACCTCTGGCGCGCCATCTCTCAGATCGCGAGCGCCAACGCCCACGAGCGCGTGCAGAATCCCGAGCACGCCCACGAGGTCGGCTTCGTGCTCGGGCACTTCCACCGGATGGTGAGCGACCTCGAGCCGTCGCGCCTGCGCTACGCCCTGCCCGGCTTCCACGTCACCCCCGGCTACCTCGCCAAGCTCGACGAGGCCCTGGCCACGCGGGCCGGCCAGGAACGTCTCGAAGCCTCGCCCGAGGCCCGCCGCGCGGTGCGGTTCGTCGAGGAACGCCGCGGCCGCTGCCGCGTGCTGCAGGACGCGCTGGACGCCGGACGTCTCAGGCTGCGGACGACGCACGGCGACCCCAAGGTCGGCAACGTGATGATCGACGAGGCCACCGGCCGCGGAACCTGCATCGTCGACCTCGACACGGTGCAGCCGGGACTGGTGCACTATGACATCGGCGACGCGACACGGTCGGCCTGCAACCCGGCCGGCGAGGACGCCCAGGACCTGTCATCGGTCATCTTCGACACCGACCTCTTCACCGCCATCTACCGGGGCTATCTGAAGCACGCGCGCGAGTTCCTCAGCGAGGAGGACCACCGCCGTCTCTTCGACTGCGTGCATCTCATCCCGCTCGAGCTCGGAATCCGTTTCCTCGCCGACCACCTCGCCGGCGACGTCTACTTCAAGGTGCGGCACCCGGGCCACAACCTGCGGCGCGCGCTGGTGCAGTTCAAGCTGACGGAGAGCATCGAGGCGCGCGAAGGACGCATCCTCAAGGTGCTGGGAGAGCGCTGATCCATGGAACCGGCCTTCCCCGCCTCCGCTTACGTCGCCCTGGCCCTGCTGCTCGGCCTGATGATCCGGGGCGCCTGGCGAGGCTACCGGCGCGGCCCCTTGCGTCAGCTGGCCGGCCCGGCCGCGCTCACCGCCGGCATCACCGCAGGCTGGGCCTTCGGGCCGGAGGCCGGACACGCGGCGCTCGAGGGCTCGGACTTTCCGTGGCTGCTCAGGGGCGCGGCCGGAATCTGCGTCCTCGGCGCCGTCGCGGGGCTGATGACCTATTCGGCCTGTTGGTGGCTGGGACGCAGGCCGGAGGGCTCGGACGAGGCTGAAAGTCCGGTGGCAGGCGCATTCGTCGGTTGCTGGACCGGCATCATGTACTTCGTCCTTTTGGTGATGACCCTGTTTTCATGGGCCTCCATCGAGGAATGCCTGCAGGGACCGACAGAGGGCGAGGCCTGGCCCGTCAGAATCCGCAAAGAACTGATAGAAAGTGGTTTGGCTTCGGAACTCAGGGACTGGTCCCCCATCCCTGACCGGCATCGCATCCTGATTTCTCGTTCTCGCCGAGTGATGGCGGATCCCGCGGCGAGACGGAGACTCATGGCGATGCCCGAAATCCGGGGCCTGGCCTCACACCCGACAGTCTACCAAGCATGGCAAGATGCTGATATTCGTAAAGCATTGAATAATAATGATTTAAATAAGTTAATCGACCACCCAAAAGTGCGCGCCGCCTTGGCGGATGAAGCCCTGCAGCGGGAGATCGAGAAGGTGGACTTGGCCGGCTTGATGGGCAAAGCATTGGAAAAGCCCCAAAAGTAAGGTCTGGGCGTATTTTTTTGTAGAGCCCGGGGAGGTTCTCGTTATTTTCAACCCTCCCGTCCCTACGAATCCATGAAGAAGCTGACCGCATTCCTCTGCCTCTGCGCCTTGTCCGCGACGGCACAGGAGACCAAGCCTGCCGATGCCAAGCCGGCGGACCCCAAGGCCGCCCAGGTCGAGGTGCTCGAGGTCGAAGGCAAGCGCTTCGTCCTCGTACGCAACTTCGCAGCCGTGGAGGACTTCGCCAACTTCGAGCGGAATGTCCAGGTCATCAACCAGAAGCGTCAGGAAGCCCAGCAGGTCCAGCAGCTGGCGCAGATCGCCCTGACGACCCCCGAGCGCGAGGCCCGGAGCAAGGAGTTCGAGGCCAAGCTGGCCGTGCTGCAGTCCGACAACGCGACCATGGCCAAGAACTACGGCTTCGACCTGAGCCGCCAGTACCTCGTGGTGCAGACCAAGCTCAACGTGCTTTCCGCCCTTTCCAACGAGGAATACATCAAGCTCGCCGCCGACAAGGAGTTTAAGTCCGAGTCGGTCGTCAACGCCGGCGACAAGAAGTTCCTCAACCGAGGCTCCGTCAGCGGCGCCGTGGAAGTCGAGGCCTTCAAGCTCCAGGTGCAGCGCGTCATGGAGACCCGCCGCGCGCTGCAGCAACTCGTCGACCTCCAGCCCCGCCTCACCAAAGACGCGGACAAGAAGAAGGTCGAGGACGCCGTCAAGAACGCCCAGGGCGAGGTGAACGCCGCGCTCGAGGAGTTCAAGAAATCCCGCGGCTACGACCTGCCCGGCGAAATCACGCTCCAGACGGCCGAGGCCAAGCTCTACACCCTGCTCTCGGACGAGGAGAGCAAGCGCCTGAGCGACCAGACTCCGGCCAAGAAGGACGAAGAGAAGAAGTGAACCCTTTCCCAGACACCCCAACCCATCAGACATGAGCACCACCGCCACCCCTGAAGCTCCCGCCGAAGCCCCCAAGGGCCCGGTCATCGAGATCCTCCCGCTCGGCCAGAACCTCGGCCGCGTCGCCCTGACCCTCACCGGTCAGGACGCGATCGTGCGTTTCCAGCAGGAGCTCAACGCGCACGGCCAGCAGTTCGGCCGGCTCCGTCAGCTGCAGCAGCGCCAGCAGACGGCCCTGACCACGCCGGAGAAGGACGCCCTCGCCAAGGTCCTCGAGACCGAGGTGAAGGACTTCAACGAGAAGGACGCGATCTTCGCCCGGCGCTACTTCAGCCTTCCGCTCATCGCGGACCGCCAGACGGCGCTGGTGAACACCAAGCTCCGCCTGCACGCCGTGGTGAACGAGGAGGAGGCCGCCAAGGCCCGGGCCGCCAAGGACTTCAAGGAGGAGGACCTCGTCGTGCGCGGTGAACGCCGCCTGCTCCGCGTGGCCGACCTGCTCAGCCTCGACGCCATCGTGATGTTCGAGCGTTTCGCCAAGGAGCTACAGGCTCGCCGCGACGCCTTCGTGCAGTTGCGCTCCATGCACGAGCGCGCGACTGCCGAGGAGGAGAAGAAGAAGCTCAAGGACCTGCTCGACCAGGCCGCCCAGGCCCTCGACAAGGGCAATCAGGAGATGGCCCAGAGCGTCGGATACTCCATCACCCACAACTACGAGGTCGAAGTCCTCGAGGGCAAGTTCGTGATCCTGCTCAACCAGGAGGAAGTGAACACGGTCGTAGGCGCCATCCAGCAGCAGCAGGCCGGCCAGCAGGCCGCCCCCGCCGCCGCGGCCGAAGCCCCCAAGGCCGAGGCTCCGAAGGCCGAGAAGAAGGCGGAGAAGAAGAACTGACCGCCGCTTCTCCCGCGCATCGAGGCCCGCCATAAGGCGGGCCTCTTCGTTTCAGAAGAGCTCCCCCTGCACGGAGCCGCCAGACGGCTCCGGAGGCTTCGGGGACTTCTGTGGGACGGAAGGCGCCGAGGCGGACGCGTTGTCGGCGGCATCCCTGCCGTGCCGGGCGCGGTAACGGCGCAAGGTGGCGTGCATCTCCATCTCACCGAGGAAACGCTCCACGCCCTCGACGTCCTCGACGGGGGCCTCGCCCAGGTCGAGCTCGTAATCGGTCCGGAAGGTGACCAGGTCGAGGTTGGCGCGTATGCGGGCGGACTCCGCACGCACCTGCTCGCGGAAGCGCCCGGGCTCGAGCCGGTCGGCCGCGGCGAGCACCTGCTCGAGGCCGCCATGCTCGGTGATCCATTTCACGGCGGTCTTGGGCCCGACTCCGCGCAGGCCCGGGATGTTGTCGGACGCGTCTCCGACCAAGGCGAGGTAGTCGGCGATGCGCGCCGGAGGGACCCCGAACTTCTCGGTGACGCCGGCCGCGTCAAGGCGGCGCCATCCGGCGGACGGATTGGCGGTGGGCGGCGGCGCAAGCTGGAAGACCTCGCCCCCGACGCACTGGCCGAAATCCTTGTCCGCGCTGACGATGACGCAGCCGTGGCCTTCGGCGGAGAGCCTCCGCACCGCCGTCGCGATCAGGTCGTCGGCCTCGACGCCCCGCCGCTCGATCACCTGGAACCCGAGCAGGGCGGTCAGCCGCTTGACCTCCGGCAGCTGGAGCACGATGTCCTCCGGCGTGTCATCACGCTGCGCCTTGTATTCGGGATGCGCCGCAAGATGACGGTCCGATCCGCCCAAGTCGAAGAAGACGGCGGCCCGGTCGGGCTTCTCCGAATCACGCAGGTCGAGCAGAGACTTGATCCAGCCGTGCAGGGCGCCGGTGGGAAACTGATCCGACTGACGGCGGAGGTTGGACCTCTCCATCGCGAAATGGCTGCGGAAGACCAGGTTGAAGCCGTCGACTAGCATCCAGCGCATGCACGGAGTCTCCGCCGCGGAGCCTCCCCAGCCAGAAAAAAGCGGGCCCGCCGTGAGGCGGGCCCGTTCGGCGGCCGGTGCGCGGGCTTTCAGTTTGCAGCTGGAGCCGCGGGCGCGGCGGGCGCGACGGGCGCGGTGGGCGCGGCCGGGGCGGCCGGCTCGACCGGCTCGCGGTAGACGGCGCCTCCCGGCGAAGCCAGGACCGGGTTCGAGAATGTCGAGCCGGCGCGCATGCCGGAGTGGGAGCTGCGGAGCGTGGCGCCGCCCGGCGAGACCAGGTTGGCGGTCACGAAGACCATGAGGTTGCGCTTGCTGGTGCTCTTGCCGGAGGACCGGAATGCCGCGCCGATGAGGGGGATGTCCCCGAGCACGGGCACCTTGTCCTCGACCGTCTTGACTTCCTCGCGGGTCAGGCCGCCGATGACGACGGTCGCGCCGTCGAAGACCGTGACGTCCGTGACGACCTCGCGCGTGGTGAAGATCGGCTGGAAGAAGCCGGAGGGCACGGTGACGGTGGTGGTGCCCGAGATGGCGACGGAGGTGCCGCCGTATTCCACGAAGCCCTCGAACTCGATGACCTTGGGCTTGAGGTTCATCGCGATGGAATCGTCGGCCGCGACGGTAGGAGTCACCTCCAGCGTCACGCCGACTTCCTGCACGGCGAAGTCCTGCGGGGTGCCCGCGGTCACGGCGACGGCCTGACCGCCCGCACCGCCCGCGGCGACGCCGCCGCCCTGGCTGACGACGGCCTGCACGTCACCGTAGGACTGGGGGTAGCGGAGCAGCTGGGCCACCTTGATGATGGCGGTCTTGCCGTCCAGCACCGTGAGGCTGGGGGAGGACATGAGGTCCGTGCCGCTGTTCTGCTCGACCGCACGGAGGAAGAGGTTGAGGTTGTAGCTGTCGATCAGGCCGATGTTGCCGCCGTAGGCGGCGCCGGCCGGCAACGTGGCACCGGTCGCGGAGCCCCAGCCGCCGAAGACGGGATTGCCGGTGCCATAATTGGAACCGCCGATGGGAGGAGGGCTGTTGCGGATGGTCACCGTGGGCAGGGGGGCGCCCGTGTTGTCGGTGCGCTCGATGCCGCCGTTACGGGACGCGGCGGAGATGCCGAAGACCCCGGTCAGCGTGCGGAGCTCGCTCTGGGCGCGGATGACATTGGCGGGGTTGATGATCTGCCAGTTCGTGGTCAGCTCGTTGAGGGCCGACTGCGAGACCTCGATGAACTTGGACTCGATGTGGACCTGCTTGATGTCGGAATAGCGGCGCAGGATGTTACGGACGCGGTCGAGGTTCTTCCGGTTCTGCGTGACGATGAGGTTGGTCCCGTCGTACGCCATGGCCGCGCCGTTCACGCCCTCGAAGGCGACGCCCGAGCGGATGAAGAAGTTCTTGATGCCGATCTCCTCGGGGCGGGCTTCGGAGCCGCCGGCGGAGCCTCCGCCGCCGCCCGCGAAGGGGCTGGCCGTGGCGCCCGGAGCGGCGGCGCTGCCGCCGCTGACGCCCGTCATCTTGATCACCGCGGAAGGGGCGAGGGGGAAGAACTCCGTCTCGAGGTCGCTCGAGCCGGAGTCGGGACGCACTTCGATGATGCCCTGGCTCACGATCCAGGTGAAGTTGGCCTGGCGCGTGATGATGTTGAGAGCCTGCTCGACCGTCACGCCGCCCATGGTCAGGTTGATCGGGGGGTTCTTGCGCTCGGGATCGACGGGGACGATGTTCAGTTCGCGCTGGTCCTTGTCGTACTGCTGAGCCTGCTGGCTGATGTACTGGCAGGCGCGGTCGAGGGGCTGGTCAAGGATGCGGACCGTCGGGAGGACGATGGTCTTGATGCGTTCGGTGATGGGGTCGGCGACCTGCGGTCCGCCGACGACCGTGACCTCGCGGTTGAAGACTTCGGGCAGCTTCCAGGTCTCGTCGAGCAGCTCGAGCAGCTTGCCCTTGGTCACGCCGCGGTTCCACTGACCGGAGGTCTCCGAAAGGAGCTCGCGGATGCGCACCTGGTAGGCCTTGGCCTCAGGGTTGTTGGGCTGGTACTGCATGACCTCGCGGTAGACCTCGATGGCGCCCTGATAGTCTCCGTAGAGATAGCGCGCGCGACCGCGCACGAGCAGCTCCTGGACGCGATCGGTCTTCTGGCGGAAGCCGGGGGAGAGTTCGTCGATGTTCTGGTAGGTGGGGTCGGACCGACGGGCCTTGAATTCGGCACGCAGGCGGACGGCCGACGGATCGGCTTCGCCCACCAGCTTCTCGAGGTCGGTGATGTAGCCATCGGCACGGGACATCTCGCGGGAGTTGATGGAGAGGAGGGCGAGACGGCCGAGCGCGCCGGCGCGGACGGTCTTGATGCGCTCCTTGACGGGGTCGGCGGCGATGTTCGAAGGAAGCTCGCGGCCCGCGCGGTCGAGCTCGCTGAGCGCAGCTGAGAGAGAATCGACGTCGCCCTTGCGGACAAGCGACTCGGCCGCCTGGAGAAGCTCCTGGGACTTGGCGACCTTGGCGGACACTTCCTTGGAGGCTCCGGAGAGGAGAGGGTCGGAAGACGGCTTCACGGCGTCCTTGTTGAGCAGCACGTCCTGACGGGCCAGGCTGGCGCGGTCACGGACGGGCTGGGCGGAGACGATGTTGGGGAGCGCGGCGATGGCGGCGTCGAGGGTGGCGACGGCCTTGGCGTGGTCACCGCGAGCGGCCTCGGCCTTGGCCCTGGCGATGGCGGCGTCGACTTCGGCGTAGAGCGCGGCGTGCTCCTGGGCGAGCGCATCGATGGGGGCGGCGGGGGCCGGCGCGGCAGGAGCGGCGGGGGCTTCGACGCCGGGGGCGGCGGGAGCCGGCGCGGCGGGGGCCTTCTTGGCGGCCTTCTCTAGCTCGGCGACGATGCTGGCGCGGAGCTCCTTGGCTCCTTCGTCAGACGGGTCGAGCTTGAGCAGCTCCTCGGCCTTCTCGAGGGCGGGCTGCAGCTTGCCCTCATCCCTCAGCTTGATGGCCTCGCTGAGGAGCTTGACTGGCTGCAGCGCGACGTCGGCTGACTGGCCGATCAAGGCTCCGGACACTGAGGCCAGGAAGAGAGCGGCGAGGGTGAGCCGCATGCGTGAATTCGTCTTCATGAGATGGATTTGAAAGGACGGTCTGCGTTATTGGGGAGGGGGAAGCACGAATCCCGGAGGGAAGCCGGGCTGGGCCGTGGGTACCGGGGGAGTCCCCGGTGCCGGGGCTCCGGGGGTCGCAGGGCTGGCTGACGCCGCAGGTGCGGCGGGCTTGGCAGAGGGGATGGCAAGGACCTCGGTGAAGGTCTTCTTCGGCTTCTTGGGGTTAGGAGCGAAGGTCTTGTCGAGCGTCACCGTCTTGGCCGCCAAGTCAACGCCTTTGACCACGTAGAGCGCGTCGTTGTAGGTGAACTTGTCGCCCAGCGCGTGCAGCGTCCAGGACTTGTCCGGCTCCGAGGTGGAGACCAGCAGGATGTCGGTCTGGTCGGAGAACTCGACGGGCTTGACGTCGTCGATCTCGACGGTGCGCCCGAGCTTCTTGTCCTCAAGCTTGAGCACGTTGCGGCTCACGAGGAAACCGTCCTTGTCCTTCTCCTTGACGACGGCGAACGAGACGGGGACCACCGGGGTGTTGGCGTCGAGCGGCGCACCGATGCGGCAGCCGTCGTAGTACTGCTTGGTCTCAAGGTTCTCGATGGCGAACTTGCGGTCGATCTCCTCACGGCCCTTGCGGCCCATGATGGAGAAACGGAGGATGTAAGGGTAGCGGGGATGGCCGACCTTGGCCAGGGAGACGCCGAAGGGCGGCAGCGGGATCACCTTGCGGCGCTTGGGCACGTACTCCTTGAGCACGGGGTCCCAGGCGATGTCGATGGTGGTGAAAAGGTCGAAGTCCCAGCCGTCCTCATTCTCCTCGGGCGTGGGCACGTCAGGAGCGTTGTCTTCGAGGGAAGGGCTGGGCGTGGAAGGGTAGATCACGCCCTTGGGGGCGGCCTTGAGCTCGGCGAACTGAGCGTCCGAAGCCTGCGGATCCAGCACGATGGGGCGGATGAACCCGACCTCAATCATGCCGAGCTTGGCGGCGGAGAAGACCCCGGCCACGGCCAGCAGCAGGGCGGAAAGGCAGATGATGACGATGTCCTTGCGGGAATTCATGGCTTACTTCTTGGCCTCGCCCTCCGCGACGGGGGCTTCGGGCGCGTGGAGGTAGTCGATCTGGACGGTGAACTCGGTGGGCTTCTCCATGACGACGGTGATGCGCTCGTCCTTGGCGGCGGCATCGGCGCCCGGGACGGGAGAGGGGATGAGGCCGGGGATGACCGCGGCGGCGGCCGGCGCGGCGTTTGCGGCGGGGGCTGCGGGGGCGGCCGCGTAAATGATCTTCATCGCCTCGGCGTTGGGCAGGCCCACGTCGACGCTGGTGATGGCGAAGGGTCGGCCGGAGTTGCGAAGCTTGTTGATGAACGTGCGGAAAGTCGGCGTGGAGCCGACGAAGCGCACGCGGAAGGAAAGCGTCTCGACGAGGTCCTTGCGTCGGAAAGTGCGGGTCGGGGAGAACTCGTCCGCCTCCGAGTTGCGCACCCCGTCGGGATCCGGCCCGAGCGTGCCGGCCCCCGGCTTGCCCTCGGGGATGATCACGAAGGTCTCGACGGGCTCGCGGTCGACGGAGAGGAGCAGCATGGGCGCCCCGGCGGGCCGGGATTCGACCAGGAGACGGAACAGGTAGTCGATGACCAGGCGCTGCTGGTCGACGCGCACGAGGTCCTTGCGGGGCGAGGTGCCGGGATTGCGGATGTAACGACGGAAGCCGAAGTCGCACTGGTCGTTGGGGAGGAGACGCACGTCCTTGTCCTGGGCGAAGCGCTTCCATTCGTCCACGGACTGTCGGATGGTGGAGGCGAGCTCGGACGAGTTGGCGGAGACGCGGCCCTTGATGGCGGAATCAGGGTCACCGTTGATCGCCTTGCGGAGCTCGGCCTGGCGCGAGGTGAGCTCGGCCAGGTCCTTGGCCGCCGCCTCGGTGGACTCGCCGGTGAGGGCGATCTTGTCCGTCTTGGGCGCCACCTTGAAGGCCGGGAACTCATGGCCGTCGAGCAGCAGTTTGACCTCGCGCTGGGCGGCGAGCAGGCGGCCGTCGGCGTCGGAGGCGTCGAGATAGCTGAGCGCCGCCAGGGAGACGCCGAGCAGGAAGACCAGGGCGACGAGGATGAGCCCGATGAAGAAGCCCTTGTTCTTACGGAAGGCGTCCATGTTCAGAGGGAGGCCTCCTTGTTGATGACCAGGGTCAGCGTGAGCTTCGGAGAGTTGGTGGGCGTGAACTCCCCCTTGATGTCACCGTCGGGAATCTCGGCGATGAACTTGGACTGACGCAGGGCCTCGAGCAGGGCCTTCTGCCGCTTGTTCATGGCGACGGCGTTGTGGGGACGCTGCGGGGCGACTTCAGGAAGGAGGAACCTCACCGTGAGGATGACTTTGGACACGGTGACCGGAGGGGGCGGAGGCTCGCCTTCGGCGGCGGGCGGGAGCGTCTGGGTCTCACGTCGCACGTGCATCTCCTCGACCCAGGTGTTGGGGAGGGAGGAGATGCGCACCTGGAGGTCGGCCAGGAAGGCCAGCCAGTTGGGCCGGTTGAGCACGACCGACTCGAGCTCGCGGTTCACCGCAAGGACGGCGTCCGTCTTCTGGCGCGAGTCGATCAGCGCGACCTGATGACGCTTGAGCTCGGCCGAGCGGGCGGTGAGCGCAGAGGTGAGTCCTTGGGAATGCGCCGCGCTCTCGCTGTAGACGTACCAAACGGGGAAAGGGATGAGCGCGGCGAGGAAGGCGGCCGCGAGCAGCTTGGGCTGACGGGCGGAGAACGCGATCTGCGCGGCGATGTCCTTCGGGATCAGATTCACGCCGGCGGCCTGGGGCAGGAGCAGCCGCGCGGCCTCCCCGACGACTTCGGAAACCTGATTCTGGGCGCGGCGCACGAGGTCCTGGCTGACCTCCTCGCCGAGGATGAGGACGGAAGCGGGCTGGAAGGGCTCGACGGGCAGGCGCAAGGTCTCGCACAGCTGCTCCTTCAGCCCGGGCAGGAGGGCGCCGCGGCCGGTGAGCAGGATGCGGGTGGGCTGGCGGGCGCCGGCGCCGCGACGGACGTTGATCAGGCGGCGGTTGATGTCCTGGGACAGGCGCCGGATGAACTGCTGGGAATTGGACTGGAGGAGCGCCGCCTGGGGGTCGGACTCGGCGAGATGGAGGACGCCGCTGAAGTAGCCGACCTTGAGCGCCTCGGCGGCGGCGAAGGGCTGGCCGGTGTTGTCCGAGAGCCCCTGGGTGAGCATGTTGCCGCCGATGTTGGCGGACTGGATGTTGGCGCCGCCGGGGCCGACGAAGCTGAGCGTGGTCGAGCGTGCGCCCACGTTCAGGATCAGCACCTCCTCGGTGGCGGAGCCGCCGGCGAGCAGGAAGGCCTGGCTGTCAAGGAGGGGTGAGGCCTGGATGGCGTAGGGACGCAGCCCGGTGGAGGAGACGAGGTTGGCGATGCGGCTGGCGACCTCGGTGCGCAGGGCGAAGAGGAGCACCTCGGCCTCGACGCCGTCGGATGACATCACCTGGCTGTCCCAGATGACTTCGTTGAGCGGATAGGGGATCGCGTTCTGGGCCTCGTAGGCGACAATCTGGGCCTGCTTCTGGCTTTCGACCTGAGGAACCTTGAGGGACTTCTGCAGCAGCAGGAATCCGGGCACGATGACGGTCACGTAGCCCGAGATGCCGTGTGCCTCGACGAGGTCGCGGAGGGCGTTGACGGACGCGTCAAGCCACTGGTCGTCGACGGTGAGTCCGGGCGTGAGCTCCTCGACGTGGAAACGCTGCAGGACGAGGCTGCCGGACGACGTGCCGAAGACCGACACCGATACGTGGGACGCCGCAAGATTGACGATGGTCGCCTGGGTCTGGCTCATGCTGCGGGTGGGGGACGGGTCGGATCAGCGGGCGGAGGCGTCCTCGCGGATGAACTCAGGCGAGGCAGGCACGGCCGGCACGGCGTCGGGAAGGATGAGAAGGTACTGGGGGCGCAGGATGCCGGGGGTGGTGATCACGCCGCGGTCCGCGGCGTCCTTGGCCTTGTCAAAGAGGTCCTTCTTGGCGATTTCGCGGTGCACGGCACGGGACTGCTCCGCAAGCAGCGCGCCTTTGGCGTCGAAGAGGGGGGACTCCGTGCCGCCGACCTCGACCTGGACGAAATAATAGTCCGGCTCCTTGCGCAGGTTGTCGCGCTTGACGATGTCGCCGGGAAGATAGAACAGGACTGAACGGGGCTTGCCGACCTCCAGGGTGAGCACCGTGGCGGTGGAACGGTAATAATTCCAGTCCTCGAACTTGGCGGACTCCGTCTTGTAAATCTGGGTGACGGTGACCTTCACCTTGTCCACCCAGCGCTTGATGGCTTTGGGATCCAGGGTGGCGTTCGCCTGCACTTCGACCTGCATCCGGTTCCAAGGATGCTCCTGTCCGCCTATCCTGACCTGCATGAACTTCACGTCGCGAACGGCGACGGGACTTTTGACAGGTGCGGCGGCCTGACCGAAAAGAGGACCTGCCATTAGGGCGAATACCCCAAAAAGAGCGGTAATGGCACGCGACGGGGACATGGGAAACAGAGGGTTATCCTTTCAAAAAGTGGGTTGCAAACGCAAAACTAGGCAAGAAATGCACAATCCTGTGTTGCAAATCATTTGCAACTAAGATGGTCTAGAGGTTTTCTCCTCTCTCCGATGTATCAGAAGGCGCTACTCATGCTGGCCTTGATTTTCGCCCCCGGCATGGCATCGGCCGGGACCGCGAAGATCGAGGTCGTATGCAGCTTCAGCATTCTTGAAGACTGGTGTCATAAAATACTGAAGGAAAAGGGTTTAACTCATAGTCTCGTGCCCATAAAAGGCGAATTGCACGAGTTCCAGCTATCGGCCCAGGACGTCGTCAGGCTGAAACGGTCTCAGGTCGTGGTCGGCTTCAGCCCGGATTCTGAAACCTGGCTGCACGATTGGGCGAAATCCTCACCGAATCACCGCGTCATCTGGCTCGGCGTTAACGAGGACGGAACCCGACTTCCTGCCCATGGATGGACGGATCCGCTGCTTGTCATGACCATGGTAACCAGGCTGTGCGCTGAACTGAACAAGTCCGACCCCAGTCTGCATCTTTCTCATGAACAGATGCTTAAGGAGGCCCAGTCCGTCGACTCCGAGCTCAAGGCCTTGTTTTCAGCCCTGCCTGCTGAACGACGCAAGCTCGTGACCCAGCACCCGAATCTCAATCCTTTCGCCGCCAGATACGGGATCAAAATCGTCGGCACGCTTCTTGAGAGCGCTTCGGGTGAGGCGGCTGACACTTCCGCCCGCCACTTCTCCCGGCTGCTCAAGAGCATCAAGGCCGAAGGCGTGCGCGTGATCGTGAGCGACGAGGGCCACAACCAGGAGATGGCCAGGCGCATCGCATCGGACGCCGGGATTCCCTCGCCCATCACGCTCAACTTCGAATCGCTCCCGTCCGCCCAAGGCTCCAGCTGGAAGAGCATGATGCTCCTCCAGGGACGGATGCTCCACGAGGCGATGATGCTCCGATGAAGGAAAAGGGACGATGGCTGGACGCGCTGTCGGGCCTGCCGCTCCGCCTGCTGCCCACCCTGCCCTACTCCCGGCCCGAGTCGGCGGCGGAAGGTCTCTGGGCGGCCGAAGCCGAGGACCTTTCCGCCAGCGCGGAGGCCGGCGGGCCGCTCGCGTTCTCCGAGGTGAATTTCCGACTGCGCAAGGGCGGACGTGCCGCGCTCACCGGACCGAACGGCTCGGGCAAGTCGACCTTGCTGCGCGTGCTGGCCGGCCTGCTGCCGCCCGTCGGAGGCACGGTCAGGGCCCTGGGCCGCACGCCGAGCACGGGCCGGCCCCGGATCGCCTTCCTCGCGCAGAGGCCCGCCTTCACCGCGCCCTTCCCGATCACGCTCAGGAGGCTGGTGGCCACGGGCACGTACGCCCATCACGGCTGGTTCGAGGAATGCGACCACGGGAGCGGAACCGTGGAACGCGCCCTCGCCATGCTCGGCCTTTCCGAACTCGCGGAACGTCAGGTCCGGTCGCTCTCGGGCGGGCAGCTCCAGCGGGCGCTCCTCGCCCGGGCCGCCGTGCAGGGCGCGGAACTGCTGCTGCTCGACGAGCCCTACGCGGCCCTCGACGACGCGAGCCGCGAACTCGTGGACGCGCACCTTTTCGCGCCCGACGCGAAGTTCTCGGTGCTGATGTCGACCCACGGGACCGGTGGACTGTCCCGCTTCGACCAGGTGCTGGAGATGGGCGGGGGCGGGCTGCGGGAACGCGCCGGAGGCGCGCCGCATGCTTGAATTCCTCACCCAGCCGCTGTCGGAGGATTTCTTCCTCCGCGCGCTCGTCGCGCTGACGCTCGGCGGCGCGGCCTGCGCCTGCCTGGGAGTCTACGTCGTCCTGCGCCGGATGGCTTTCGTCAGCACGGCGCTTACGCATTCCATCCTGCCCGGCGTCACCGGGGCCGTCCTGCTCGGGATCTCACCCTACCTCGGCGCGCTGGCCGCGGCGCTGCTCACCGCGGCGGGCGCGGCCTGGCTGGCCTCCCGCAAGGAGGTGAGCGAGGACGCCGCGATCGGCGTGATGCTCTCCGTGATGCTGGCCGCGGGCGTGGCGCTCATGCAGCAGGCTCACGCATGGAGGGACTACGGAGGCCTGCTCTTCGGCAGCGTGGTCTCGGTGGGGCCGGAGGACCTGGCCGCGGTCGGCGCCACCTCGACGCTGATCCTCCTCGCGCTGCGCGTCCTGCACAAGGAGCTCGAGCTGGCCTCCTTCGATGAAGAATACGCCCGGCTGCTCGGGGCCCGGCCGGCGCTGCTGCGGACGGTCCTGCTGGCCCTCGTGGCGCTGGGAGCGGTCGCCTGCGTACGGCTGCTCGGCGCGCTGCTCACCACCGCCCTGCTCGTGCTGCCCGCCGCGACCGGCGTGCTGCTCGGACGCAGCCTGGCGGGCGCGATGGGCTGGGCGGTGGCCTGCGCGGTGTCCGGCGGAGCCGCGGGGCTGCTGCTCTCCTACCACTTCGAAGGCGTGCCGTCGGGAGCCGGCATCGTGCTCGGCTGTTCGCTCCCCTACCTCCTCGCGCGGCTCTTCGCCCGCGCACGCTGAATACGCGGTCAGATCCGCGGATCCCGCATCGAGACGGGACGGCCGAGGATTTCGGAGGCCACGAAGGCCCTGCGGAGGTCCGCCGCGTCCGCGAAACGGAAACGGGGCCGGCGGCGGGGCTCAACGACGGCGGCGGGCGCCGCGACGGGCGCCGCGACGGAAGCAGGAACGGACTCCGCCTTCTCCGCGCGGGCGGCCGAGGAAGGCGCGGGCCGCCGGCGCGGACGGTAGGGCGCACGGGGAGCCGGCAGAGGAGGCGGCACGGAAGCGGGCGCCTCGGAGGCGCGTTTGATCGCGCCGTAGATGAGCCCCCCGATGACGAGGACCGCGAGCTTGATGAGGAGCGCGCTCAAGCCTTGGGCGCGGCTCCGCCTTCTCCGGCGATGCCCTTGCGCATGTCGGTGTCCGCCTGCAGGTTCTGCAGACGCTGGTAGTCCATGTAGCCGATCTTGCCGGTGCGGAGCGCCTCGGCGAGGGCCTCGGGCACCTTGGCCTCGGCCTCGACGACGCGGGCGCGCATCTCCTCGACGCGGGCGCGCATCTCCTGCTCGAGCGCGACGGCCGCGGCGCGACGGATCTCGGCCTGGGCCTGCGCCATGTTCTTGTTCGCCTGGGCCTGCGCCTCCTGGAGCATCGCGCCGACGTTGTCGCCGACGTCGACGTCCGCGATGTCGATGGAGATGATCTGGTAGGCCGTGCCGTCGTCGAGGCCGCGCGCGAGGACGGTCTTGGAGATGCGGTCCGGATTCTCCAGCACGTGCTTGTAGGAGTCCGAGGAGCCGATGGTGGTCACGATGCCCTCGCCGACGCGCGCGACGATCGTCTCCTCCTGCGCGCCGCCCACGAAGCGCGAGAGGCTGGTGCGGACGGTCACGCGCGCCTTGACCTTCACCTGGATGCCGTCCTTGGCGACGGCGTCGATGGTCACGCGGCCGCTGGCGGGATTCGGACAGTCGATCACCTTGGGGCTGACGCTCGTGAGCACGGCCTCGAGGACGGACTTGTTCGTGCCGCGGGTCGCGATGTCGATGGCGCAGGCGTGGTTCCAGTCGAGCTCAAGGCCGGCCTTCTGGGCGGCGATGAGCGCCTGCACCGTCTGCACGACGTTGCCGCCGGCGAGGAAGTGGGCGTCGAGCCGGTCGATCTCCAGGGGAAGGCCGGCCTTGGTCGCCGCGATCTTCGCGTCGACGATCACCGAGTAGGGCACGCCGCGCAGGCGCATGCCCACCAGCTCGAAGACGCCGACCTCGGCCCCGGCGAGCCGCGCCCTCACCCAGACGGCGAGGAAGGAGAGCAGGAACAGCACCAGCAGCAGCAGGGCGCCGACGGCCACGTAGGCCAGGATGGTCAGGGTGGGGGGCATGGGAGGAATGTTCAGCGGGCGAGGCGGACGGTGACGCGACCGGCGGCCGCCTCGGTCACGACGACGGCGGCGCCCCGGTCGACGTAGCCGTCGGCCGAGAAGGCCTCGACGCGCCGGCCGTCGATCTCGATCGCGCCCGAAGGGGCGAGGACGGTGAGGGTGCGGGCCTGACGGCCCACGAACAGCGCGTACCCGGAGGCGGCCGGGACGGCGGCGCCCTGGTTCTCCGCACGGTTGGTGATGGGCGCTGCGCGCAGGAAGCGCCGGAACAGCAGGAACTCCGCGGCCAGTGCGACGACGAAGACGAGGCAGAAAAGGAGGCAGGACCCGGCTCCGGCCGAGGCCGACAGCCAGATGCCGGCGAAGGAGACGGCCGCGCCGACGAAGCCGATGAAGACGGTGGGCAGCAGGAACTCCGCGGCGATGAGCACAAGTCCGGCGGCGAGCAAGGTCCAGGCGAGCGCGAGGGATGCGGTCTCTTCCATGTCGGCGAGACTAGGCGCGGGCCAAGGGGCATCCACCCTTTTCTGGACCTCGTGATTACAAAGGACGGCGGCGCCCGTAAGGCCGCAAGCCGCTTGCGGTGGACGGCGAGGAGCCCCATCCTGCGGGGATGGCCGGCAAACCCAGAAGCGAGAGGCGCAAGCACGTGAAGCCCGCGCACGAGGTGGTGCGGGATGCCCTGCTGCACGTGGGGGCGCGGGCCGAAGGACGCCAGTCCGACGCCCATGCCGAAGTCGCCAAGGCGCTGGGCGTGTCCACCTCGATGCTCTACAAATGGCGGGAGCCCAGCGCGCACGGCAGCGGCCAGCCCAATCCGCTCGAACGGGCCGCGATCCTGCTCGAGGCCACCGGCGACCTGCGCGTCGCCGACTGGTTTGCGCAACGGGCGGGCGGGCATTTCTCGCCGGAGGAGACGGAAGGCCGCGCCCCCGAACTCTCCCGGGCGGCGAACTCCCTGGTGCGCGAGTTCAGCCTGGTCATCGCGGAACTGGTGGACGCCGTCGAGGACCACCGCGTCTCCGGGGCGGAAGCGCAGGAGCTCCGCGGGCGCTGGGACGCCCTGCGCAAGCGCGCCGAGGGATTCATCCGCGCCTGCGAACGGGGAGACTACTCGCCCGAGGACTGACATGGCCTCGCTGCCCATCAGGCAATACGGCGACCCGGTGCTGCGCGCCAAGGGCGAACCGGTGCGCGAGTTCGGCGCGCCGCTCCGCGCCCTCGGCGAGACGATGCTCGAGACGATGCGTGCGGCCAAGGGCATCGGGCTGGCCGCCCCGCAGGTCGGACTGCCGCTGCAGCTCTTCGTGCTCGACGTGCGGGATGCGGAGTCGAGGCCGGTGCTGGACGGACGGGAGGAGGATCCTGCGCGCATCATGCCCATGGTGCTGGCCAACGCGGAGGTCTCCGTGCCCGAGGGCGAAGCGCTGGGCTATGACGAGGGCTGCCTCTCCTTCCCCGGCGTGCGGGGCGAAGTGGCGCGCGTCGAACGCGCGACCGTGCGCTACCGGGACGCCGACGGCGCTCCGCACGTGCTGGAGTGCTCGGGGCTGCTGGCGCGCTGCGTGCAGCATGAGCACGACCATTGCCAGGGCGTGCTCTTCATCGACCGGATGGCCGGACCCGACGTGCTCCTGGCCGCATCGAAAATCAAGCGCATCCGCCGGGACACCGAGGCCTCGCTCCGCGCGGTCCGCAGGAAGTGAAGGTCACTTCTTGGCGGCGGGAGGCTCGGTGACGCGCAGCTCCAGGTCGCCGACGGAGACCAGGTCGGCCCCGGCGCCGCCGGAAACGCGGAAGGAGCGGCTGAGTCCGGAGGAGGCGAGGGAGGCGACGCTCCAGGTCGCGCGCGCGCCGTCAAGGGAGGGCGCGTCCGCTCCGCCGGTCACGGCGGCCGCAGGAAGGCTTGAGCCGACGGCGATCCGCCCGTTGCGCACGCAGAGATGACGGAGTAGCGCGGAGCCCAGGGCGGGAGAAGCCCGGTCGTAGGCCAGCAGCCAGTCGCCCGAGGCGGCCAGACGCGGGATGAAGCTGCGCGCGTCGGCCAGCGTGAGGCGCACGCCGTACTCCTTCATGGGAGCGTCGGCCGGACCGACGCTGGTCAGGAAGGCTTCGGAAGCGACGATGCGCGAGGTGAAGGCGTCGGCCAGCCGCACGAAGAGGAGTCCGGCGGAGCCGTCCGGGGCCAGGGGGAAGACCTCCGCCCAGAGCAGGGCCACCGTGCGCGGGGTGGCCGCAGGGTCGAGCTTGGCGGAGAACGCGGAAGGCCCTTCTCCGGAAGGCGGGGCGAAGTAGGCGTAGCCGCCGGCGGGCACGGGCGAGAGCGACTTCGAATCGGCCTTCTCCCATGCGGCTCGAAGGGAGTCGCCGATGGCGACGGAACGGACGGCTTTGCCGTCGGCGAACACGGAGGCGCCGAGGAAATGGACATGCTTGAAGCCGCCGTCACGCGCCGCCTTCTGGAGACGGACGGCGGACAGGGAGGAGGCCATGGTCCAGCCCTGGACGGGCACTTCGGCCTCATGCACCACGGGTTTGGTCAGGTCGGCCTTCTTGGCGGCCGCGACCGCGCGCAGCTTGAGGATGGAGGGCTGGGCGCGACGGATCTGCTCGGTGCCGTCGTTGACGAGCTTCTGTCCGCGGGCCTTCACCTGCTCGGGCGTCTCCGCGAAGGCCCCCTGGGTGCTGCGCTTTATGGCGGCAGAGGCGATGATGCTGTTGCCCTGCCTGATGCGCTCCTCACCGAGCTGGACCTGTCGCATGGCGCTGCCCCACTCGGAGAGCTCCGTGCGGCTGAGGAGGGACGGAATCTCGTTGTCGGGCACGGGCGGAGGAGCCGACGGCTTGGCGTCCGCCGCACGCAGGCAGAGGCCGGAAAGCAGGCAGAGGCAGGCGAGCAGAGGTCTCACGTCAGGATTCGTCAAATTTCCGGGCGAACAGGGCGTCCATCTCGTCAAGAAGGGCCGTCGCCTCCTTGCCCTTGGCGGAGAAACGGAGCCGCGATCCCTGTCCGGCGGCGAGCATCATGAGGCCCATGATCGACTTCCCGTTCACGGACTCGTCGTCCTTGGAGACGGTCACCTCGACCTCAGGGAAACGGTTGGCCAGACGGACGATCTGGGCGGCCGGCCGGGTATGGATGCCCATCCGGTTCTGAACGGTGAACTCACGGGCCTTGGCCTCTGGGGAATCTTCCATGAAAAGGGTCAATAAGCGGCCTTGCGGCTCTTATGAGTAGAGCGAAAAGGGAGGTCGGAGGCAAGGAGGGTCAAGGCAAATAAGGGGGGCAAGGGGGTTCGCTTGACCTTGGCGGGAACCCGCCTCCAATCGAGCGGAACACCTACCGCCGTGGCCAAGCCCGCAGTCCTCACCCACCCCGAGTCCCTCAAACGCCCCGCCGGACCGTCGGAGTACGCCAAGGACCCCGTGAACGCCGGCATGTCCAAGGCCGAAAAGGTGGCGCTCTACACGAAAATGGCCCGCATCCGCCATTTCGAGCAGCGCTGCATCCGGGTCTACCAGCAGGGCAAGATCGGCGGCTTCCTCCATCTTTACGTCGGCCAGGAGGCGGTGGCCGCCGGCACGATCTCGCTGCTGGGCAAGGATGACCACGTGATCACGGGCTACCGCGACCACGGTCACGCCCTCATGGTGGGCATGGGCATGAACGAGTGCATGGCCGAGCTGACGGGCAAGGTCACGGGGTGCTCCAAGGGCAAGGGCGGCTCGATGCACTACTTCGCCCCCGACAAGAACTTCTGGGGCGGCCACGGCATCGTCGGCGGCCAGGCCCCCCTGGGCACCGGGCTCGCCTACGCGGTCAAATACCTCGGCCGAAAGGGCTCATGCTTCTGTTACATGGGAGACGGCGCGGTCAACCAGGGCGCGGTCCATGAGGCCTACAATCTCGCCGCCCTCTGGGACCTGCCCGTCATCTTCGTGATCGAGAACAACGGCTACTCGATGGGGACCTCGCAGGAACGGTCCTCAGCCCACCCGGGCTGCCTCGCCAAGCGGGCGGAAGGCTACGGCATGGCGTGGGACGTGGTCAACGGACACGACGTGTACGAGGTGCGCGCCCGCGCCGCCGTCGCGCTGCGCCGCGCCCACGAGGAGTCGAAGCCCACGGTCCTCGAGATCTTCACCTACCGCTACTACGGCCATTCGATGGCCGACCCGGACAAGACCTACCGCGACAAGGAGGAGATCAAGGAGTACCGCGAACAGAAGGACCCGGTCCTGCTCTTCGAGAAGGAGCTGATCGCCGAGAAGGTCCTCACGCCCGAGAAGGCCAAGGCCATCAACGAGGCCGCCATGGAGGAGGCCGACGCGGCCGCCAAGTTCGCCGACGAATCCCCCGACCCGACCCTGGCCGACGTGACCAGGGACATCTACTGGGAGGAGGACAACCGGGGCCCGGACACCTCCTCGCGCGGCACCATCATCTTCGAATAATCCTCCGATGCCCGTCATGTCCTACCGCGAGGCGCTCCGCGCCGCGATGCGCGAAGAGCTCCGACGCGACGAGAAAGTCGTGCTCATGGGCGAGGAGGTCGCCCAGTTCAACGGCGCCTACAAGGTGACCGAGGGGCTCCTCAAGGAGTTCGGCCCGAAGCGCGTCGTGGACACGCCCATCTCGGAAGCGGGCTTCATCGGCCTCGGCATCGGCGCGTCGATGCTCGGCATCCGTCCGGTGATGGAGCTGATGTTCTGGTCGTTCTCCTACGTCGCCTTCGACCAGATCGTGAACAACGCGGGCAACATCCGCTACATGTCCGGGGGGCTCATCAACTGCCCGATCGTCATCCGCGGCCCGGCCAACGGCGGCACCAACGTCGGCGCCACGCACTCCCACACGCCTGAGGCCATCCTGGCCTCGCACCCCGGCATCAAGGTGGTCTGCCCGGCCACGCCTTACGACGCCAAGGGGCTGATGAAGGCGGCCATCCGCGACAACGACCCGGTCTACGTGATGGAGAACACCATCCTCTACAACGACAAGGGCGAGGTGCCCGATGACGACTACGTCGTGCCGCTCGGCGTCGCCGACGTGAAGCGGGAGGGCGATGACCTCACCATCGTGGCCCACGGCCGCGCGGTCATCACGTCGCTCAAGGCCGCCGAGATCCTCGAGGCGGAGCACGGCGTCAGCGTCGAGGTCGTCGACCTCCGCTCCATCCGCCCGCTGGACGAGGAGACGGTCCTCGCCTCGGTCCGCAAGACGCACCGCGTGCTCCTCGTGGAGGAGAACAAGCCCTTCTGCGGCGTCGACGCGCAGATCGCCTACCTGATCCAGTCCCGGGCCTTCGACGAGCTCGACGCCCCGATCCACCGCGTGTCCTCGGTCGACGCCCCGCAGATCTACTGCAAGCGCCTCGAGGACCAGCAGATTCCCAACCCCGCCCGCGTCGTCGCCGAGGCGCTCAAGGTCCTCGCCTGAGGCGGGGTCCGACCAATCTACCGATGGCCGAAATCATAGACATGCCCAAGCTCTCCGACACGATGTCGGTGGGCACGCTCGTGAAATGGAACGTGAAGGAGGGCCAGGAGGTCGCCTTCGGCGACATCCTCGGCGAGGTCGAGACGGACAAGGCGACGATGGAGCTCTCCTGCACGGTCCCCGGCACGGTGCTCAAGATCTACGCCGCGGCCGGCGCGCAGCTGCCGGTCGGTGCGCCGATCCTGGCGGTCGGCAAGAAAGGCGAGAAGGCTCCCGAGCCTGGCGCGCCCGCCCCCAAGGAGGCCCCGAAGGCCGCCGCGCCGCCCATCCCTGAGACGACCGGCATCGCCTGCGTGCCTCCGGCCCCGGCGGGCGGTTCGGCCCCGGTGCGCACCGCCTCCGACGGCTCGCGCGCCAAGGTCTCCCCTTACGCCCGGCGCATGGCCGAGAAGGCCGCGCTCAACGCCGCATCGCTCTCCGGCACCGGCCCGGGAGGACGCGTCGTGGCCCGCGACGTCAGCGCGGCCGCCGCGCTGCCCGCCGCGCCTTCGGGACCGGTCAACGTGACGGTGCCTCCGCCTTCCGACGGCAAGGGCGTGCAGCCCGACGGCGACCTCGCGGTCGGCGGCATGCGCCAGACGATCGCCCGCCGACTGCTCGAGTCCAAGGTGACGGTGCCGCACTTCTACCTCGAGGTGGAGGTCGACGCCGCCCCGCTCATGGCGATGCGCGAGTCGATCAACCGCCGGCTGGCCGAGGCGGAAGGCAAGGACGCCCTCAAGCTCTCGGTCAACGACTTCATCCTGAAGGCCTCCGCGGAGGCGCTCCGCCAGGTGCCCGCGGTCAACTGCTCCTGGGCGGGCACCAGCATCCGCCAGCACGGCGCGGTGCACCTGTCCTTCGGGGTGGCCCTCGACGACGGACTGGTGACGCCGGTCATCCGCGACGCGCACGCGAAGTCGCTGCGCGAGATCGCCACGGACGCCAAGGCGCTCATCGGCAAGGCCCGCTCCAAGAAGCTCACGCCCGCCGAGATGTCAGGCTCCACCTTCACGGTCACGAACCTCGGCATGTACGGGGTCTCGGGATTCTTCGGCATCATCAACGTCCCCAACGCCGCGATCCTCTCGGTCGGCGCCACGCTCAAGAAGCCGGTGGTCGACGCGCATGACCGCATCGTCGTGGGCCAGCGCATGACTCTCGGTCTCTCGGGCGATCACCGCGTGATCGACGGGGCAGTGGCCGCCCAGTTCCTCCAGGCGCTCAAGAAGTCGCTGGAGGAGCCGACGGCGATGCTGATCTGACGGCCGCGCTCAGGCGAAGGTGCGCACCGAGGACAGGCCTCCGTCCGGACGGAGGACCTGGCCGGTCATGAACGCGGAACCGGGGCCGAGCAGCCAGGCGGCGAGTTCGGCGACCTGGTCGGGGGTGCCGACGCGCTGCAGGGGATGACGCCTGGCGGCGGCCTCGCGCTTGGCGTCCGCGTTCAGCAGCGGCGCGGCGAGCGGGGTGTCGGTGAGTCCGGGCGCGACCAGGTTCACGCGCACGGCCGGAGCCCACTCGGCGGCGAGGCTGCGGGCGAGACCCTCGAGGGCGCCCTTGGCGGCGGCGATGCCCGAATGCATCGGCATGCCCTGCGCGACGGCGACGGTGGAGAAGAGCACGACCGAGGCGGAGCCGGCGGCCTTCAGCGCGGGCAGCGCGGAGCGCAACGCCTCGACGGCGCCGAAGAAGTTCACCTGCAGGTCGCGGCGGAAGTCCTCGTCGGTCATGCGGTGGAAGGGCTTCAGGGCGATGGTGCCCGGGAAGTAGGCGAGTCCGTCCAGGCGCTCGGGCCATGCGAGTCCGGCCGGCGAAGTCGCGTCAAAGGGACGCACGCTGGCGGAAAGCGCCCCGGCCTCGCCGGGATTGCGCGCGGCGAGATGCACGCGGTGTCCGTCCCGGGCGAGGAGGCGGACGACCGAGAGTCCGATTCCGGTGTTTCCTCCGATGACGGCGATGTCGAGCGGCATGCGGTCAAGGTCTGGGAGGCGGAGCGGCGGTCAAACCGCCGGCCGCTTTTGGGATCCAGGCAAAGAAAAGGGCCGGCATGGGCCGGCCCGTCGGGGAGGGACTTTCAGTCCCTCACTTCTTCTTCGGAGCCTTGCGCGGAGGCTTGGGGTCGAGGTTGGCGTTGAGCTCGGCCTCGGTGAACCGGGACGTGACTCCCTGCGACGGCACCTGCGCCTTGGCGGTCCAGACGATCGCGTTCAGCACGAGGGTGCGCTGGCTGTCGTTGGCCCAGCCGCGGTGGAAATGGCCGCCGGTGAAGCCGAAGCCGCGTCCGCCGTCCTTGCGCTGCACGGCCCAGGCGACGACCTGCGGCTTCTTCTCCTCGAGGACGAGACGCTTCACGTCGGGGTTGCCGGCGTGCGGGCCTTCGCCGCGGTTCATCGTCTCGGCGGGGGCGACCGCGGAGAGGATGGGGGTCACGCCCTCCATGCCGTCGCGGAAACGCATGTTGAAGTACCACTCGTCGTTGGAACCGAAGGGCTTCACGCCCGCGCTCACGGGATGGTCGGGCAGGGAACGGAAGTCAGCGGTCCAATGGGGGTTCACGGACCAGTGCTGCTCGAAGTAGCCGCCGAGCCACTCCTTGAACTCCTTGGCGCCCTTGCCCGTGGAGGAACGTCCGGCGGGGGGCGGGCTGACGGGCTTGCCGTCGACGCTCAGCCAGCCGGCGCGCTCATAGGCGGGCTCGACCGCGTAATGCAGGCAGACGAAGCCCGTGCCGGCGGCCATCTTCTTCTCGAGCTCGTCGAGATGGGGCAGCGCGGGGTGTCCGCCGCCGCCGTCGGAGTAGATGACGATGGTGTCGGCCTTGGCGACGCGCTCAGGCGACGGCCACTGGCCGCCGAGGGAGACGTCGACCTCGACGAGGTCGGCCGCGCCCTGCTTCAGGCCGGCGGCGAGGAGCTGGATGCCGGCGTTGTGCTCGTGCTCGCCGGGCGCGTGGCTCGGGCGGCCGGCGATCATGAGGACGTTCTTCTTCTCGGCGGCGCCGAGGGAGGCGGCGGCGAGCAGGACGGCGAGGAGGGCGCGGGGCTTCATGGAGGAAAGGGTCAGTCCTGCAGGACGACGTCCTTGATCTGCACCAGCATGGGAGGGCCGGCGTGCAGCTGGAAGGCGAGCACGCCCTCCTTGGCGCCGACGGCGGTGGTGTCGGTGACGTCGACGGTCTGGCGGCCGTTGATGAAGTGCTGCAGGCGGCCGCCCTTGGCGACCACGCGGTACTCGTTCCAGTCCTCGTTCCTGATCACGGCCTGGATCTCGTCGGACTTCCCGAGCGACCCCTCGACGGCGATCTTCGGCTTCTTGGGATCGGCGCCCTCGGAGACGGTCACCTTCTCGCCGCGCTTGGCGAGGATGCCCCTGCCCTTCTCCTCATAGAGGATGCCCGAGTAGGTCCTGCCCGCCTCGAAGTCGCCCTGGTAGCCGGCGACGACGAAGCCCTTCTCGTCGACGAGCTTGCTGCGGTACTGGACGCCGGAATTGCCGCCGACGATGCGGTAACGGAAGGTCAGCTCGAAGTCTGAGACCGTGCCGCCCTGCCAGACGATGAAGGTGTTGCCCTTGGTGGGCTTCTCCTTGGTGGTGCGGCCGGTGATGGCGCCGTCCTCGACGGTCCAGAAGTCGAGGCCCTTCCAGCCGGTCAGGTCCTTGCCGTTGAAGAGCTGCCGTTGCGTGCCGGCGGAGAGCGCGGCGGAGGACAGGAGGGCGGTGAGAATGGCGAAGCGCATGGGAAAGGTCACTTCTTGGAACCGAAGAAGCGGCGCAGGTTCTTCAGGCCCTTCACGGCGATGTCGTCGCGGCGGGGCTCCATGGCGCGCCAGATGGCGGCGGCGCGGGCGATGACCTTCACGTCGGTGGTGAAGGACTCGATCACGACCTCCTTCTTGTAGCCGATCTTCTTCAGGGCGGCCACGATGGGCTTCCAGTCGAGGGAGTCGTTGCCCGGGGTGCCGCGGTCGGTGCCGCAGGCGTGGAAGTGTCCGAGATGCTTGCCGGCACGGAGGATGGCGGCGGCCTGGTTCTTCTCCTCGATGTTCATGTGGAACGTGTCGAGGTGGAGCTTCACGGCCGGGGAGTTGACGGCCTTGACGAGGCGCAGGCCCTGGTCGCAGGTGTTGAGGAAGTCGGTCTCGAAGCGGTTCAGCGGCTCGACGTCGAGCTCGATGCCCTTCTTCTGGGCGTACTTGCCGATGACCTTGAGGTTCTTGACGACCAGCTTGAAGTGCTTCGCCTTGGTCCTGTCGTCATGGGCGCCGATGAGGCCGACGACGGAATAGAGCGGCCCGATGATGCGCGGGCAGCCGGCGACGGCGGCCTGGTCGATCAGCGCCATGATGTACTTGCGTCCGGCGGCCTGGTCCTTGGCGGAGCCGCGGAGGTCGCGTCCGGGGCCCATGCACGCGCAGATGGAGCCGATGGCGATGCCAGCCCTGGCGGCGGCGGCCTTGAGCACCCGGGGGTCGGTGTGGGAGGGGTCCTCGATCGGGATTTCGACGGAGTCGAAGCCCCAGTTCTTCAGCTTCCTGAAGAGATGGACGCTGTCGTTGGTGAACGGCGAGGCGTAGAGGAAGGTGTTGAGTCCGAAGCGCATGGTGGGATGGGGATGTTTGGGGAAGGGCATCCTTGGCATGGGCGGGCCGTGGGTCAAGGACGGGAGGACGCCTCAGGGCAGCAGCTCGCCGATGAGCAGGATGGCGCCGGGGAAGGCGTGATGGTCGGCGAACCGCGCGGGGTCGTCGATCTTCTGCTTCCGTTGTGCGAGGACGGCGGCCTTGTCGACTTTCTCATCGGTGAGCTCGACGGTGACGACGTGCTCGCGGTCCTCGAGGTCCGTGCCGACGGTGAACACGCTCAGGCGGGGGTAGGTGCAGTAGGAGTCGAAGCGCGCCACGGTCCGGGGCGCCCCTCCGTCGAGGGTCACGCGCACCTTGCCGCCGGCGGGACCGACGACGTCGTAGATCGCCGCATGGGTGCCGCGGAAACGGAAGGTGAAGGACTGCCCGGCCCGGGTGAGCGGGACCATCTGGGGCAGACGCCTGACGAAGGCCTTGGCCAGCGGATGCGCGGCGGGGTCGGCCGGAGCGACGCCCTCGGAGAACTTGGCTCGGCCGACGGGCTCGAGACGCGCGCGCTCGAAGTTGTCGGCGGCGAGGGGCGCGGGCAGGACGTGCGGCGCGGAAGGACCGGAGGCCTTGGCGACGAGCGGCAGGGATCGCACGACGGCCTGCAGGTACAGTTCGTGCCCGGTGGACTCGTGCGGATGCACGCCGTCCGGCGCGAAGACGAACTTGTCGCCCAGCGCGGCGCGGTCGGCCTCGGTCTTCGGCAGCGGCGAACGCCACAGCAGCCGGCCCTCCTTGGCCAGCCGCGCCACTTCGAGGCCCAGGTGCACGGTGGGCACGCCGTAATGGTCGGCGACCTTCTCCATGGCGCCGGCGGAGCGCTGGAAGTGGCCCTCGAGCAGGGCGGGCACGAGCGCCTCGGTGACGGTGTAGACGAAACAGATGTCGGTACGCGGGTCGGCACGGCGGATCTGCCGGACGATGCCCTCCATGCAGCGGACGATGCGGGCGGGGTCCGCGCCGCCGTCGTTCACGGCGAACTCGACGAAGACGAGGTCGGGCTTGCCGGAGAGCACGTCCTGCGCGAGCCGGAAGACGCCGAGGTCGGAGCCGGTGCCGCCGATGGCCGCGTTGATCTCGGTGAACGTGACCCCGGGATGGGCCTTGCGGAAATGGGCGAGGGTCTTCACGCGCCAGCCGTTCTGCGCGGTGATCGAGCCGCCGAGGTAGGCGACGCGCACCTCCGCACCCGGCGTCGCGGCCTTCGCCAGGAAATTGGGCAGGCCCGCGCGCGGACGGCATTCGACCGCGGGCACGGGCGGGAATTCGGCGGCGGGGGCGGCCAGGGCCAGGACGGCCGCCAGGAGCAGCAGGGGTCTCATGAGATTAAGGCAGTCAATCGCAGGGACATGCGGCAGGCAGTCAAAAAGTCGCTTCCAACGCCGATGGCCGCGGGTATCGTATGAAGCCGATGGATCCGCTCACCCATGCCGTGCTAGGCATCTCCGCCGGCATCGCGCTCCGACCGAAGTCGGTCCCCCTGGCCGCGGCGGCCACGGCGGGCATGCTCGCGGGCATGGCCCCCGACCTCGACGTCTTCATCCGGTCGCCGGGGGATCCGCTGGTCTCCTTCCGCTGGCACCGCCACTTCACGCACAGCTTCGCTTTCACGCCGGTCATCGCGACCCTGACGGCCTTCTTCACCGCATGGTGGTTCCGCAGGCGGGAGGGCGTCGGCTGGAAGGCGCTCTGGCTGCCGGCGCTGGCCGGGGTGTTCACGCACATCCTGTGCGACGCCTGCACCAGCTACGGCACGATGCTCCTCTGGCCCTTCGACCCGGCGCGCATCGCCTGGGACTGCCTCCCGATCGTCGACGTGGCCTGCACGCTCCCGGTCCTCGGCCTCGCGGTCACGGCCTGGGCGCGCGACTCCCGCCGGGCGGCGGCCTGGGCGCTCGCCTGGTTCACGGCCTACGCGGGAGCGGGCGTGCTCCAGCATGAACGGGCCGAGGATTCGGTCCGCGAATGGCTCGACGGACGGGGCGTCAAGGCCGAGCGGCTCGCGGTGAAGCCCACTTTCTCCAACCTGCTCGTCTGGCGCGCGGTCTGGCTGCACGCGGGACGCTGGGAAGCCGCGGGCGTGCGGGTGGTCCCCTTCGCCCGGGCGCAGATCGCGCCGGGCGGCACCAAGCAGGCCTACTCGCCCACCGGCCCGGACGCGCCGCCCAAAGGCTCGCGCGGCGCCGTGATGATCGCGGAGTTCTCGGAGTTCACCGGCGGCTGGAACTGCCTGGACCGGCGCGACGGCGAGATCTTCGTCGGCGACATCCGCTTCGCGACGCTGCCCACGTCGATCCGTCCGCTGTGGTCGGTGCGCACGCCGCCGGACGGCTCCGCTGGCGACGTGTTCTTCGACCGGCGCATCGAGGACGGGGACTGGGACCGGTTCGGCTCGCTGCTCACGGGCTCCGACCCGCGCTACTTCCACCACCGCTGAGGACGCGAAGAATAGGCTTCCCTGCGGGTTGCGGGTGAGGGAACCTCGGGCCATGGACGACGAGCGGAGCACGGGCGCGGTCGGCCGCGTGTTCACGCACGCGGGCCTGCTGCTGCTCCGGCTGGTCAGCCTGCTGCCCTGGTCGTGGCAGCGCCGGCTGGCCGGACTCGCCGGCTGGACGGCGTTCCACCTCGTCCCGGTGCGACGTCACGTGGTGCTGACCAACCTGCGGATCTGCTTCCCGGAACTGACGGAGCAGGAGCGGCGACGGATCGGCCGCAGGCACTACCGGTCGCTGATGCTCGGCGGCCTCGAGGTCGCGCGCTGCTGGTGGCGCCGGCCCGAGGAGCTGCCCCCCTTCAGGATCGAAGGCCTCGAGGCCCTTGAGCGAGCGAGGGCGCTCGGCCGGGGGGTCATCGTGGTGTCCGGCCATTTCACGACGCTGGAGATCTCCGGACGGATGCTCGCGCTGAAGACCAGGCTCTGCTGCCTCTACCGCGACCCCAACAATCCCGTCATCGCCGACGTGCTGCGGCTTCACCGCACGGCATGGGCCGCGCGCGCGATCGAGATGCGTGACATGGCGGGACTGCTGCGCGCGCTCCGGGACGGAGAGGCGGTGTGGTATGCGCCGGACCAGGCCAAATGGACGCCGCAGTCGGTGCGTGTCCCCTTCTTCGGCCGGCCCGCCATCACCAACACGGCCACGGCCAAGCTCGCGCAGATGTCAGGCGCGGCGGTGATGACGTTCTTCCCGGTCCGCCAGGAGGACGGCAGCTATGCGCTCAGGCTCGAAGGACCCCTGGAAGGATTCCCTTCGGGCGACGCGGAGGCCGACACGCGCAGGCTGACGGGCCTGCTCGAGGACGCGGTGAGGGCTGCGCCGGACCAGTACCTGTGGGTCCACCGTCGGTTCAAGGGCCACCGCGGGCTGCCCGTGAACCCCTACTGACCTGCGCCCCGCGCCAGGAGCGCGCTGAGCGCGGCGACGTGCGCCTCCGGCCCGTAACGGGTGAGCGCCGCGGCCCTGCCCCTCTCGGCCTGGCCGCGGCGCGTCGCGTCATCATCGAGCAGGCCGCGGACCGCGCGGGCGAGGCCGGCGACGTCCCCGGAGGGCACGGAGACCCCTGCGCCTCCCGCGAGAATCTCCCGCAGGCCGCCCACGGCGAAGGCCGCCACGGGCACGCCGCACGCCATCGCCTCCACGGCCGCGAGGCCGAAGGGCTCGTCGCGCGAGGGCACGACGACGACGGTCGCATGCGGAAGCAGGACGGGCAGGTCGTCCCTCTGGCCGAGGGCGCGCACGCCCTCCATGGGAAGTCCGGCGGGAAGCTCGCCGCCGCCGATGACCGCCAGCACGGCGTCGGGACGCGACCTCCGGACTTCGGCGAAGGCGCGCACGGCGAGGTCCTGTCCCTTGCGCCGGGAGATGAGCCCCACGACGGCCACGACCGGCGCCGACGGGGCCGCGCCCAGGGCCTCGCGCAAGGGATCCGTCCCGGCGGAGGCCGGACGGAACTGCGCGGGATCGACGAAGTTGGGCAGGACCTCGACCGGCACGGACCAGTTCCACGGCACGGCGCGCTGCCTGGCCGCGGTGTCACGCGAGACGGCGATGAGCAGGTCATGCAGTCCGGTGTGCGGCTGCGGATGGTTGGCGTGGAGGTGCGCGACGCTCGGCACGCCGTGCCGCGCGCGCAGCAGGGCCGCGAAGTTCCCGGCGCGGGTGAGATGCGAATGCACGACGTCGACGCCCTCGGTCCGGCAGACGGCCGCGACGCGGTCGGCCTCGCGCAGGGGCCAGCGGGAGAAGTCCGTGCGCAGCAGCGGGACCTCGGCGCCCACGGCCGACTCGATCCATGATCCGGGCTCGCAGGCGAGGATGACGTGATGGCCGGCCGAGCGGAGGAGGGGCGCGATCCGGCGGGCGTAGACGACGGCCCCGTTGACGCCGCGGTTGGAGGAGGCGACGAGGATCCGCATGCGGTCAGCGGAGCTCGAAGCGGTAGGCGGCCAGGGCCTCGGAAGGCTCGGCGACGCCGTCGCGGCGGGCCGGCGTGAAGCGCGAGGCGCGCGCGGCCGCCAGCGCCGCCTCGTCGAGCAGCGCGCTGCCGGAGGATTCGTGCACGGCGAGGGCGGTCACCTCGCCCGAAGCCGAGAGGAGGACCTTCACGACGACGCGACCCTCGGAGCCGGCGCGACGGGCGCGCGACGGGTAGGATGGCTCCTCGCGGACGAGGAAGGCCGGCGGCTCGAGCACGGGCGGACGGGGCGCCGGAGCCGAGGGAGCCTCCGTGACGACGGGCGCGGGCGACGATGCGACGGGCGCGCGCTCCACGGGCGCGCCGGTCAGGCTGGCCGCCGGCGCGCTCGGCGCGGAGACCGCGACGACGGGATCGGCCGGCGGCGGGGTCGACGCGCCGGCGCCGGCCTCGGTTCCGGCCGGAGCCTCGCCCGCCGGCGCGAGCGGCTCCGGCTCCGTGACGGAGACGACGAGAAGCAGGCCGCCCTCACGGACGGGCTCGGTGAGCGAGGCGGGAGCGCCGCCCACCACGGCCGCCGCGGCGGCCAGGTGCGCGGCCGCGACGACGGACCAGGTCACGGCATGACGACGGGCGGCTTCCACGGGCGGAGGGTCGGGCTAGGCCGGAGGACAGTCAAGTGCGGGCCGGGTCATGCCAGGACCGGCGGCACGAACCACAGCAGCCGCCAACGTCCATGCGGCGCGCCGCGCGAAGGGGACGCGACGCGCTCAAGGGCGGCCACGGCCCCCTTGCGGAAGCGCACGGCCTCGGCGGAACGCGCGCCGAGGAGGAGGGCGAGCAAGGCGGCGAGATGGGGGTTGTGCCCGACGATCAGTCGCGGCCGCCGGGCGGTGGCGAGGAGGCGGGCGGTGACGGCGGGATCATCCTCGGGCGCGAGACCGGACAGGAGCCGCAGGCGTCGCGACGGCACGCCCGCGGCGCGCATGGCCAGCTCGGCGGTCTGGACGGAGCGCACGAGCCCGCTGTGCTCGACCAGGGGCGCGACGGCCGCGGCGACGGCGAAGGGACCCCGGCCCGCCCGCCTCGCCTGCCGCCGCCCCTTCGCCGTCAGCGGGCGCGCCGCATCGGGCTCGCCCGGCTCCGCTTCGGCATGTCGCATCAGGAACACCAGCATGCGTCGCATCATGACCGCGGACCCGTGCGACACAAATACGACTTGCGGCCGGTCGGGCGGCGATGACGAATGCTGCGTGCGTCTGACCGCGCTCCTGCTCCTGGCCGCCCTCACCGTCTCCTCGCAGGCGGCCGCCTATTCCCGGGCGGGCATGCGGTATGACGGCGTGATCTGCGTGGACGCGGCGACGGGCCGGGTCCTCGCCGAGGACTCGGCCGACTACCCGGGCCGCCCGGCGAGCGTGACCAAGCTGATGACGCTCCTGCTGGTCCTCGAGGACATCGAATCGGGCGCCATCCGCTCCGACCGCAAGGTCAAGGCCACCCGGGAGGCGGCGCGCACGGGCGGCTCCCAAGTCTGGCTGGCCGAAGGCGAGTCCTTCACCGTCGACGAGCTGCTGCACGCGCTGATGCTGCAGTCGGCCAATGACGCGGCGGTCGCGCTGGCGGTCGACCGCGCCGGCTCCACCGCGGCCTTCGTCGCCCGGATGAACGAACGGGCCTCCCGCCTCGGCATGGCCGCGACGCGCTTCGCCTCGCCCAACGGACTCACCGAGGGGGCCGGCCCCCACGACCGCAGCACCGCGCGCGACCTCGCCCGGCTCTGCGTGGAACTGGTGAAGAAGCCAGCGGCCCTGAAATACGCCTCCACGCGCTCGTTCATGCTCTTCCGCCCCGGCGGCCGCTCCATCCGGCTGACGAACCACAACCATCTGCTCACCGATTACCGCGGATGCGACGGCCTCAAGACCGGCTACACGTCCGCCTCCAACGCCTCCATCGCCACCACGGCCGTCCGCGACGGGCGACGGGTGATCGCGATCGTCCTCGGCTGCGACAGCCCCGCCGGCGCCAAGCCCGAGCAACGCATCCGCGACCAGCTCGCCGGCGAGCTGATGGACGTCGGCTTCGCCAGTCTGGCGGCCCTGGCCGAGGCGGAAGCGGCCAAGCAGGCCAGCCTCAAGGCAGCCCCCAAGACCCAGGGTCGACCCGCCCGGGAGCCCGACATCTGGGACCGGCTGGCGGATCTTTTTAGTTTCTAACCCCCAGCGAGACATAGGGTTGAAGAAGTAGTGAACATTTGTTCATTTTGCTTGCCACCGCGGTGGGTTCCGTCACTTTGAGGTCACCAACAACCCACGCCCATGTCCGCCAAGCCCGAAACCGCCGCCAAAGAAAAGGCCTCCGCCCAGGCCGCCGAACGCAAGACGCTCGATCTCGCCCTCTCCGCCATCAACAAGCAGTACGGTGACGGCACGCTCATGCGCATGGGCGACGCCACCAAGATGCAGGTCTCGACCGTGTCCACCGGCTCGGTGGCGATTGACCTCGCCCTCGGGGTGGGCGGCCTCCCCCGCGGCCGAATCGTCGAGATCTACGGTCCGGAATCCTCGGGCAAGACAACCCTCTGTCTCTCCATCATCGCCGAAATCCAGCGGCAGGGCGGCAACGCCGTCTTCATCGACGTCGAGCACGCCCTGGACCCCCGCTACGCCAAGGTGGTCGGGGTCGACCTCGACAACCTCCTGGTCTCCCAGCCTGAATCCGGCGAAGACGCCCTCAACATCGCCGAGACCCTCATCCGCTCCGGCGCGGTCGACGTCATCGTCATCGACTCGGTCGCCGCCCTCGTCTCCAAGCAGGAGCTCGACGGCCAGATGGGCGATTCCACCGTCGGCGTCCAGGCCCGCATGATGAGCCAGGCCATGCGCCGCCTCACGGCCGCCATCAGCCGCACGAACTGCGTGGTGATCTTCACCAACCAGATCCGCGAGAAGATCGGCGTGATGTTCGGCAGCCCCGAGACCACCCCCGGCGGCCGCGCCCTGAAGTTCTTCTCGTCCGTCCGCATCGACATCCGTCGCATCGGCCAGATCAAGGAGCCTTCCGGCAAGGTCATCGGCAACCGCACCAAGGTGAAGGTGGTGAAGAACAAGGTCGCCCCTCCCTTCACGGAGTGCGAGTTCGACATCATGTACACCGAAGGCATCTCCCGCTCGGGCTCGGTCCTCGACCTCGGCATCGAGCACAAGATCCTCGAGAAGAAGGGCGCCTGGATCGCCCACAACGGCCAGCTCATCGGCCAGGGCCGCGAGGCCGCCAAGGAGTACCTCATCAAGAACCCGAAGGTCCTCGAGGAGCTGCAGAGGACGATCCTCGAGAAGGTGCAGGTGGTCGGCGGCATGACGCTCGGCGCGGGCGCCGGCGAGAACGTCGCCGCAGAATAAGTTTTCGTTGTTGGCTTCCTAGCCCGGGCCGCGCGCAAGCGCGGCCCGTCTCTTTACGGGTCAGCGTGCCGGAAGGTCCTCGATCCGCAGCTCGCTTTCGACGGTCGCCGCACCGGCGGCCTTGAGCGCGGCCTCAAGGCGCAGGAACTCCGTCTGGCTCTCCGCGACGACTTTCTCCATGTCTGCCTTGGCCTCCTTGGAGCGGAAGAGGGTCTTGATCTGCTTGGTCTCGTAGGCCTGCTTCTCACCGACGGCCTTCCAGACGGCGGCGAACGTGGGGGCGGTCGGATTGTCCGGGAACTCGGCGGCGAGATTGACGCCGGAGGCGAGCGCGGCGGCGGTGAAATCCTTGGACTTGCCGCCCCAGGTCACGCGTCCGACGGACCCCTTCAGTCCGGTGACGCGCAGGGTGAGGCGATTGAAGCGTCCGTGGAAGTCGGTGAGCGCGGCGCCGGCCGCCATGGCGGAATCGCTCCGCACGTCGCCCGGCTCGACCGCGAAAGGGATGCGGTCATGGATGACCCGGATCAGACCTGCGGGCAGCACCTGGCCGTCGCGCACACGGAAGGCGCGCTGGCCGTCACGGGAGGTCACGTTCATCCCGCCGGGCGTGAGCTCGGCCTCGATGGTGCCGAGGTCGCCGTCCAACCCCATGGCGTCCAGGAAGGCGGCCGCCATGACCATGTGGCCGGCCCAGCCGGGATGCACCCCGTCGGCCCCCTCGATTTTGAAGGCGTCGCCGTGCAGGGCGCGCATGCGGTGTCCGTGCGTGAGCATCGGCCAGTAGACGTCAGCGAAGCCCGCGTCCTCGTCGTCGGCGACCTCGATGGCGATGTCACGGAAACGCAGCAGGGAGAGGTTGAGCTCCTCCCAGGTGCCGCGCGCGGTCTTCACCCAGGGCGGCACGGAATGGATGGTGCCGGGGGAGCCGACGATCGTCCGTACGCCGGACTCACGGAAGGTGCGGACGATCTGGGTCAGGTTGGATCGGTAGGCCTCGCCGAGGTCGGGCTGGTAGGGCACGTAGCGGAAGTCGTTCATGCCGTAGCAGGTCGTGGCGACCGTCGGCCGGAAGCGGATGACGTCGTTCTTCATCCGTCGCAGGAAGCCGCCGGCCTGCTCGCCGCTCCACCCGTACTGCCGGCAGGACACGCCGAGGTCGCGCCGCGCCGTGGCGAGGTACGCCTCGATCACACGGCTGTACATCTTCTGCTCCGTGATGGAGTCGCCGCAGAGCGCGAGTCGGTCGCCGGGCAGGAGCCTGAGGCCGTCGGGCCGCGGCGCCTTCCGCCCGACGTAATGCTCCGGGACGCCGGAGGGGACGGGCTCATGGACGACGGCGGCGCAGGCGGCGAGCAGCAGGACGCCGAGGGCGAAGACGGGGCGGGTCATGGCTTAGCGATACTATGACACGCTCCTGAATCCACCCGAAACGCCGCCGGCGCTTGCCAAAGGCGGCCGGCGCGGCCATGTTGACCGTCCCCTGCGGTGTTCGACACCCGCGGCAGCATCCGTCTCCTACGATCATAATCAACGGGAGGCGCGACCCGACCGGCCTCGTCCGAGCCGTGGCAACGCGCCGCCCACCTTAACTCCAGGAAAACTGGAGCTCCATCGGAACCGGCACAGGCGGGGGAATCTTTTTGAAAGCAGAGGACAGGGGACGGATGACTGGGAGGATCGGGACCGCGTCACGACCTGACTGACCCTGACCGCCAACCGCCTCCACCTGCCTTCAACCCAGGTCGAGCGGCCCGCCTTCGCAGAGGCTCGGGTTGCCGAACTTGGGGATGCGGTGTCCGAAGGCGTGAGCGAGCGAAAGCAGCAGGCGGTTGTGAGGCTGCTTGTCGAAGGCGAGTGCGCGGCCGGTCCTGAAGCCGAGTCCGCCGCCGAGCAGCAGCCAGGGGATGTCCTCATGGGTGTGGCTGTTGCCCTTCCCGAGCTCGTTCGTCCAGACGATGGTGGTGTGGTCGAGCATGCTGCCCCGCCCTCCCGGCTCCGGCGTGTCCTGCAGGCGCTTCGCGAGATGGGCGAGCTGCTCCGCGAACCAGACGTTGATCTTGATGAGCTTCTCCTGCGAGCCGGCGTTCAGGTCGGGATCGTGCGAAAGGGCGTGGTGCGTCTCCTCGACCCCCGCCCAGCGCATGCGCGCCTGGCCGACGGAATGGGTGAACTGGAAGGTGGCCACGCGGGCCAGGTCGTTCTGGAAGGCGCTGATGAGGAGCTCGGTCTGCATGCGCGTGATCTCCGGGATGTTGTCGTTCTCGAGGAGCACGCCCGCCTGCGGAGCGGGAGGCACGGCCACGTCACCGCTGGCCGCCTGCTGCTGCAGCTCCTTCTCCATCTCACGCAGAGCGGTGGCGTGACGGTCCAGGGCCTCGCGGTCCTTGGCGTCGACGCGGGCCGAGATCCTGGCCAGGTCCGACCGCAGGCCGTCGAGCACGGATGCGAGACTCTCGCGGTCCTTGGTCTGCCCGTAGAGCTTCTCAAACATCGCGTAGGGGCTGGTGACCGGCGTCATGGGCTGGTTCGGACCGGCGTAACTCCAGCGGGTCCAGGGATCGGCCCGGTTGGGCACGGCGACGCCGAACTCGAGCGATCCGTGGCGCGTCTTGGTGGCGGGGTCGGACTGGAGGAACCGGCGGATCTCCTGGTCGATGGAAGGACCGCTGGCCCAGCCGGCCGGAGTCTCCCCGCCGCCCTGGATGTTGCCGGGGAAGAGCTCGATGCCGGTGAGCAGGCAGCTCATGCCGCGCATGTGGCCGTCGCCGTCCCCGCGGACGCGGTTGTTGACGCCGCGCAGAGTGAGGAGGCGGTCACGGAAGGGCGCGAGCGGGGCCAGGATGCGCTTGAGACGGAACTTGTCTCCGACGGGCTCAGGCCAGAACTCGGAAGGGATCGTGCCGTTGGGCGAGAAGACGAAGATGATGCGACGGCGAGGGGAGGCGCCCTGCGCGGCGTTCAGCGAGGGCAGCCCGGCGAGCAGTGGGAGCGCGGCGGCCGAAAGGCCCAGGCGGCGGAGGAAGTCGCGGCGGTGATGGAGGCTCATGGACGTCAGTTCGGAAGGGGCGGAGGCAGGGCGGCCATCACGGCGATCTCCACCGCGAGGTCACGGACATGGAAGCCGCCGCTGCGGAAACCCTCGGCGAGACGGCCTACGGCGTCGGGCGACCAGGCCGCAGGCGGCTGCCGGACGATGGCGTGGAAGAGGTTGCGCGCGAAGCCGGCCTGGCCGCCGGGGCTCTCGACGGCGTGCCGCGCGACGTCCCTCGCCCCCTGCAGGCGGAGGACGGATCCGTCGGCGGCCTGATACTCGGAGACGGGATCGACGGGCTTGCTGTTGTCGGTGGCGCGCAGGCGCCCGACGGCGTCGAAGCGCTCGAGGCTGAAGCCGAGGGGGTTGATGGTCACGTGACAGGACATGCACGCGGGCTTGGAAGTGAGCTCGGTCACCTTCTCGCGCATGGTCAGCGAAGGGTCGAACTTGTCGTCCATGAAGGCGATCGCCATGGGCGGCGGGCGCAGCATCCGGCCGAGGATGTTGCGCGTGACGAAGACGCCGCGGTGGATGGGCGAGGAGGACTTGTGGTAGGAGAGCGTGGCCAGCACGTAGGGATGCGTGAGCACGCCGGCGCGGTGGTCGGCGTCGAGACGCACGGGCTCGAACCCTCGGCCGGCCGGCTCGGGCTGACCGTAGAATCTGGCGAGGCGGCGGTTGAGCAGGACGGTGTCGCCGAGCAGGAGCTCGCGGTAGTCGGACTTCTCCGACCACACGACGCGCTCCACGGTCAGGTCCAGCGAAGTGAGAAGGTCGGCGACGACCGCGCGGTCGAAGCCGGGGTAGGCCTGCGCGTCCTTGGCGAGGTCGGCGTCCTCCTCGACGTGGAGCCAGTGCCTGAAGAAGTCGGCCAGCTTCGCCCGGGCGCGGGGGTCCTGCATCATGCGTCGGGCCTGGGCGCGCACCTGGGCGGGCTCTCGCAGCCGGTCGGCCGCAGCCTCCTTGAGCAGGGCCTCGTCGGGCAGCGAATCCCAGAGGGCGAGCGCGAGCCTGGCCGCGACGGCGTGGGACGAAGCGCCGCGGTGATCGGGATAGAGGAACTGGGGCGAGGAGAGGATGCGCAGGACGGCTCGCCGGGCCGCGGTCTCGGGGGCGAGGCCGGGCGCGAAGATCGCGCGGAGCTCGGACCTCTCCGCCTCCTCGAGCGGACGGCGGTAGGCGCGCTCGGCCAGACGCAGGCAGAACTCCGCCAGCTTCACGCCCTTGTCCTTGGCCTCGGGCGCCGTGCCGGCGTATTCAAGCATCTTGGGCTCGAGCAGGCCGGCGGCCTCGAAGGCGCCGCGCGCGACGGCTTCCGTCCACTCGCGGGAGACGCCCACGCCGCGCTCGTAGCCGAGCGAGGCGTCGTCGGCCGGAAAATCGGCGGCGACGACGTCGGTGCGCGAGGACGGCTCCGGGGAGAGGCTCTCGGGCGGGATCACCTCCCAGACTCCGCCGGGCGGACGCCACTCGAGGCGGATGGCGGCGGTCTTGTCCTTGTACTTGAAGTAGTCGAGCTTGAGCGGGTAGGGGCGGCCTCCGAGCAACAGCAGCTCGGCCTCGCCGACGCGCACGGCGCCCGAACTGACCCAGAGGTCGACGGTGGCGGCGCGCCCGAGGGCGCCGGAGTCGTCGCGGGTGTTCTCATTGGCGCTCACCGGGCTGTTGAGATAGAGACGCGCGCCGTTCGGCGTGGTGACGCGGAAGGCGTAGACGCCGGTGTCGCGCACGAGCAGCGAGCCCTCCCAGCTGATCGAGAACTGGTCCTTCTTCATCTTCTCCGCCGGAGCCCCCGCGCCGAAGTCGAAGTCGACCGAAGGGTCGGTGCGCTCCAGCGCCTTGCGGGCGCGCTTGTTCATGCCGTCGGAGTCGTGGTAGGTGGCCTTGAGTCCGCCCGCGGCCGCGGCGGTCCGCCTGGGCCGGAAGGAACCGAGCAGGTCGGCCATCGTCTCGCGGTACTGGCGCACGGTGAGGTGCGCCAGCTCGATGCGCGGCGGGTTGTTCCGGGCGCGGGCCTCGGGTGAGTAGAACTTTCCGTGGACGTAGGCCGCCACGGCGGCGGCGTCAGCCTCGCTGAGCGAGCCGGGGTCGTCCTCGGGCATCTCGCGGACGATGTAGCGCGCCAGCGCGGCGGGGGACTTCTCCCCGAACAGGGCTTCGTCCGCCTTGCCCGCGACGCCCTCGCCCATGGGACCGTGGCAGGAGCGGCAGTCCTGCCGGTAGATAGCCTCGCCCGAACGGGGCGGACCGTGCTTCTTGAGATAGGAGCGGTAGCCCGACCATCCGGCCGCGAGGACGAAGGCCGCGCAGAGAAGCCAGAGGCCTGTCTTGATGACGCGAGGGAGGGCCATGCGGGGTACGACCCCGAAGGACAGCGGGCAGTTCCGCTAAATCAAGCCGGCTTCGCCGAAACTGAACCAGCCCTTGCCTCCCGGATCGGCCTCAGGCCGGCCGACCACCACGTGGTCCAGCAGTTCGACGCCCACCACCCTGCCCGCTTCGGCCAGCTGCCGGGTGACCGCCCGGTCGGCTGGACTGGGCGAGGGGTCGCCGCTCGGGTGATTGTGGGCGACGATGGCGGCGCAGGCGGCGTGACGGAGGGCCTGACGGAACACCTCACGCGGATGCAGCAACGAGCTGGTGGCCGTGCCGGAACTCACCTCGTGCAGGGCGAGCAGCCGGTTGCGGCGGTTGAGGCAGAGCACCCAGCACTTCTCCACCGCGAGGCCCGCGGCGAGCGGCTCCAGCCGTGCCCAGACCTTGGCCGGAGCGTCGAGCCGGTCGCCGGGGTCATGCGCGCGCTCGCGGATGCGCCTGGCCAGCTCGACGGCCGCGGCGAGCTCGGCGGCCTTGGCGGGACCGAGACCGCGCACGCGGCCGAAGTCGGCGGGCTCCCATCCGCTCAGCGCGCTGAGCCCGCCGGACTCGGTGAGCAGCTCACGGGCGACGGCCGAGACCGGCGCGCCACGCGTGCCCACGCCGATCAGCAGCTCCAGCAGTTCCGCGTCCAGCAGGGCGCGCGGGCCGAGTCGCTGGAGACGTTCGCGCGGACGGTCATCGGAAGAGGGCATCCTCCGAGACCACCCCGCGGCGCATCGGACTCAACCAAGGTTAAGCCCCAGCGGAACCCTTCCCTCACCGGCCGGCCGGCTCGTCCAGGAACGCGACCTTGCCAGTCTTGATGTCGTACATGGAGCCGACGATGGCGATCTTGCCCGAGGCCTCCAGCTCGCGCAGCGTGCGGCTGGACGAACGGATGTACTCGATGGTCCTGGTCACGTTGCGCGTGGCCACGGAGTCCACGTAGGCCAGCTTCATCTCGGCGGTCACCCAGTCGCCGTGCGGCTTGGTGCCGGGCACGATGGACTTCTGGATCTCGTTGACCAG
>CAZRPB010000002.1:0-13539 GCA_964601955.1 uncultured Klebsiella sp.
CCATCATGATGGGCCAGCACGGCTTCATCTCCTGGGCCGACGACGACAAGGCCTGTTACGAGCTGACCCTCTCGATGATCGAGACCGCCGGAGCCTACATCGAGTCCAAGTACCAGGCCAAGGGCGGCGACGCCAAGGCCTTCGGCGGGGCGATCTACCAGACCCTCGACGCGGAGAAGCGTCACGCCACCCTGGCCGCCATCCTGCCCTGGCTGCGCGGCCAGGTCTCCAAGGAGAAGCGGTTCATCGGCACCGTCCAGGACGACGAGAAGATCCTCCGTTTCGTGAACGCGAAGGACGCCCCGCGTCTGGCCGAGCTCGGGACCTCATGCCCAGATCACTTCCTGCGGACCAAGATCAAGCCCCTCTACGTCGCCTGGAACCCCCAGGCCGAGGACGCCGCGGCCCTCAAGGCCAAGCTTGCCGCGGGCCTGGAGCAGTACCGCAAGGACTACGCCTCCTACTATGCGGCCTGCAAGCGTTCCAATTCGCCCGCCATGCGCGACCCCAATCCGACGGTCGTGCTCATTCCCGGACTGGGCATGATCGCCTGGGGCAAGGACAAGTCCGAGTCCCGCGTCACCGCCGAGTTCTACAACTGCGCCGTCGAGGTCATGCGCGGCGCGGAGGCCATCGATGAATACATCGCCCTCCCCCAGCAGGAGGCCTTCGACATCGAGTACTGGCTGCTCGAGGAGGCCAAGCTCAAGCGCATGCCGGCCGAGAAGGAGCTCGCCCGGCAGGTCATCGTCGTGGTCGGCGCCGGTTCGGGCATCGGCAAGGAGACCGCCCACCGTCTGGTCAAGGAAGGCGCCCACATCGTGTGCGTGGACAAGAACCTGGAGGCCGCGCAGGCGACCGCCAAGGAGATCACGGACAAGCTGGGCACCGGCATCGGCGTCGCCGGAACCGGCGTATCCAACTGCGGCCCGGCCATCGGTCTCGGCGGCGACATACTGGACCGCGCTTCCATCCGGAAGATGCTCGACCAGGTGGCCCTGGCCTACGGCGGCTTTGACTCTATCTGCGTGACCGCCGGCATCTTCGTGCCCCCGGACACCGCCGGCCGCATCCCCGACGACAAGTGGTCGCTCACCTTCGCGCTCAACGTCACGGGCAGCTACCTCGTGGCCGACGAGGCCTTCAAGACCTGGAAGGAGCAGGGGCTCCGCGGCAACCTCGTGCTGACCACCAGCGCGAACGCCGCCGTGGCCAAGAAGGGTTCCGTGGCCTACGACACCTCCAAGGCCGCGGCCAACCACCTCGTGCGCGAGCTGGCCATCGAGCTGTCCCCCCTCGTCCGGGTGAACGGCGTGGCCCCGGCCACCGTCGTGCAGGGCTCCGCCATGTTCCCGCGGGACCGAGTCATCGCCTCGCTTGCGAAGTACAACATTCCCTACACCGATGACGAAGCCACGGACTCGCTGACCACCAAGCTGTCCAAGTTCTACGCGGACCGCACCCTCACCAAGAGTCCCATCACCCCCGCCGACCAGGCCGAAGCCTACTTCCTCCTCGTGACCAACCGCCTCTCGAAGACGACCGGACAGGTCATCACCGTCGACGGCGGACTGCACGAGGCCTTCCTTCGCTGATCCCGTGCGCGTCTCCCTCTTCGTACCTTGCTTCGTCGACCAGCTGGCCCCCAGGGTCGGCGTGGCGACGGCCGAGGTGCTGACCCGCCTCGGTCACGAGGTGGAGTTCCGGGAGGCCCAGACGTGCTGCGGCCAGCCTTCGTTCAACTCCGGCCAATGGGACGTGGCCCGCCCGGCCGCCATCCGGGCGCTGGAGGTCTTCCGCGGCGCCGAAGCCGTGGTGGGGCCTTCCGGATCCTGCGTCGCGATGATGCGCGTCTTCTACCCCCAGCTGCTCGAGGGCACGTCGCATGAGGCCGAGGCCAGGGACCTCGCCTCTCGCACCTTCGAGTTCTCGGAATTCCTGGTCACGAAACTCGGGGTCGAGGACGTGGGCGCGCGTTTTGCCAAGAAGGTGACCTACCACGACGGGTGCCACGCGCTGCGTGAGCTCCGTCTGAAGGAGGAGCCCCGTCGTCTGCTCAGGGCCGTCAAGGGGCTCGAGCTGATTGAGACCGAGGAGGGCGAGAGCTGCTGCGGATTCGGCGGACTCTTCTCGGCCAAGTTCCCCATGATCTCCACGGCCATGGCCCAGGTCAAAGGCGGGGCTCTCGTGCGCACGGGTGCGGATTACGTCGTCTCCTCCGACCCCTCCTGCCTGCTGCAGATCGGCGGATGGCTCTCCCGCGAGGGCAAGCTCGTGCGGCCGCTTCACATCGCCGAGGTCCTGGCCTGCCGCGACTGACATGTCCGACCCCAGATCCATCTTCCTCAAGGACGCCACGGTCACCTCGGCCGACGGAACCCAGCGCGCCTTCATCCGCAAGGCCCTGGGAGGCTACTACGTGAACCGTGACCTGCAGAAGGCGCGTTACCGCGACTGGGAAAGGGCCCGTGATGCGGCCGCCCTCGCCAAGTGGTCGGCGGTCAATGACCTCGCCAACGTCCTCGAGACGTTCGTCGGCAACTTCGAGCGGAACGGCGGCGTGGTCCACTGGGCGCGTGATGCCGCCGAGGCCCGCGATATCATCATCCGGCTCGTCCGTGAGGCCGGCGCCAAGGCCGTGGTGAAGTCAAAGTGCATGACCTCGGAGGAGATCCACCTGAACGACGCGCTCGAGGCGGAGGGCTTCGGCGTGGTCGAGAGCGACCTCGGGGAGTTCATCCAGCAGCTCCGCAAGGAACCCCCCTACCACTTCGTCTTCCCCTGCATGCACGTGAAGCGGGAGGCCATCAGCGAGCTCTTCACCCAGCACCTGGGCACCCCGCCGACCGACAGCCCCGAGGAGCTCACGATGATCGCCCGTCGCCACCTGCGGCAGATGTACGTGGACGCCGACGTGGGCATCACGGGGGCCAACTTCCTCGTGGCCGAGACCGGCCAGATCTCCATCACGGAGAACGAGGGCAACGCCCGCCTCACCGCCGCCCTTCCCCGCGTCCACATCGCGCTCTCCGGCATCGAGAAGGTGGTCGCCTCGCTGGACGACCTCTCGGTCCTGCTCCCCATGCTCGCCACGGCCGGCGCAGGTCAGCCGATGACCTGCTACAACACGCTCTACTCGGGACCCCGTAGGAAGGATGAGCCTGATGGCCCGGAAGAGTTCCATCTCGTCCTGCTGGACAACGCGCGCACGCGCCTGCTGGCCGATCCCGAGCAGCGCGACGCCCTGCATTGCATCCGTTGCGGCGCCTGCCTCAACGTCTGCCCGATCTTCAAGAACATCGGCGGCCTCGCCTACGGCACCACCTACCAGGGTCCCATCGGTTCGGTGATCACGCCGCACCTGCGCGGATTGAAGCAATGGAACCATCTCTCCGGCGCGTCATCGCTCTGCGGTGCCTGCACGGACGCGTGCCCGGTCCGCATCGATCTCCATCATCACCTGCTGCACAACCGACGCAATGCCGCGAAGGAATCGCCCACGCTCTTCGACCGCGTGTTCCACCGCGGCTTCCTCTTCGTGACTTCACGACCCGCGCTCTTCTCACTCGGGGGCCGGCTTTTCAGGACATTCCTGCCGCTGCTCAAGAAGCTGCCGATTCCCTACATGTCCGCATGGCTCAGGACCCGGGACCTGCCCGACGCTCCGGCCGAGTCATTCCGCCAGCAGTGGAAGAAAGGAGCCGGCCGTGGCTGACGCGCGCTCCGACATCCTCGCCCGCATCCGCGAGGCGCTCAAGGTGAAGGCGCCGCGCCCGCACCTCCGTGCCGAGCCGACCGACCGGCGGCCCGCCAAGGCCGGCAAGCCCTGGTTGCCTGACGGCGGTGAAAGCCGTGATGCAAGCCTGGCCATCCTCGCCGAGCAGCTCGCCAAACTGAAGGCCGTCCTGGTAAGGGCGCCCGACGTGACGTCCGCCGCATCCGCCTTGGCGGATCTCGCGAAGTCCAAGGGCTGGCAAAGGGCGGCGGTCCATTCCGACGCCCTTCTGAAGGCCGCCTGCGCCGCCCTTCCCTGCCCCGCATGGGACGTCGCCGAGGCTTTTGACAAACGTCGGCTTGAAGGCTGTGACGTGGGCATCACCACCTGTGAATGCCTGGTGGCGCAACTCGGTTCGGCCCTGGTCTCCAGCCGCAGCTCCGGCGGGCGAGGGCTCTCCATCCTTCCCCACGTCCATGTGATCGTGGCCACCGTCGACCAGGTCATGCCCGACCTCGACACCGCCTTCGCAGCCGTCCGCGAACGCAACGCCGGCGGCATGCCGAGCATGCTCTCCTTCATCACGGGGCCCAGCCGAACCGGCGACATCGAGCGCATCCTGGTGCTCGGCGCCCACGGACCCAAGGAACTCTACGTGATCCTCATCGGCTGAAACCCATGAGGACCGTCTCGGCCGCGTTCATCCTGACCGCCTCCCTGCTGATGGCGCAGGAAGTCCGTCCGGTGCGCTGGTCGGGCAAGCTCAACGTGCCCGACCCCACCTCCGTCACCCTGGACGAGGCCGGCAACGTCTACGTGGCCTGCACGACGCGTCGGAAAGCCGCCGACCTCGACATCCGTGAGCACCAGGTCTGGATACCCGACGACGTGGGACTCACCTCGGCCGAGGAAAGGCTGGAGTTCCTGCGCAAGGAGCTCGCCCCCGGCCGTCTCAGGGCCCCTCGCGGCGGACTGAAGGATCACAACCGAGACGGCTCGATCGACGTCCTCGACCTTGAGCACCACAAGGAGCGAATCTTCAAGCTCAGCGACACCGACGGAGACGGGACCGCCGACCGCATGACGCTTTTCGCCGAGGGCTTCAATGAGCCCAACTCGGGCATCGCCGCCGGCCTCCTCTGGCATGACGGCTGGCTCTACGTCACGGCCCTTCCGCACCTGTGGAGGCTGAAGGACGCCGACGGAGACGGACGGGCGGACGTCACCGAGAAGATCGTATCCGGTTTCGGCGCCCACATCGCCTATGCCGGACATGACATGCACGGGCTCCGGCTCGGTCCGGACGGACGCATCTGGTGGACGATCGGCGACAAGGGCCTGAACGTCACCTCCAAGGAGGGGCGCAGGTTCGTCCTTCCCCACGAGGGCGCCGTGCTGCGTTGCGAGCCCGACGGTTCCGGATTCGAGGTGTTCGCCCGCGGTCTCCGCAACGTCCAGGAGCTGGCCTTCGATGACAACGGAGACGTCTTCGGGGTCGACAATGACGGTGACGCTCCTCGTGAGCGCGAGCGGGCCGTGTTCGTGCTGGAGGGCTCCGACTCCGGCTGGCGCAACCAGCACCAGTACCAGAAGGGGGCCAGCCGATGGATGCGTGAGAACGTCTGGATGCCCCAAGGTCAGCCCGACCAGCCGTTCTTCATCACCCCGCCCCTGGCCAACTACTCTGACGGGCCGGCCGGCATGATACGCGAACCCGGGCACGCCATGGACGGCGATCTGCGCGGTCATTTCCTGCTCAACCAGTTTCCCAAGGGACGCATGGACGCCTTCCGTCTGACGCCCCATCTGGACGCATTCAGGATGGAGGGCGTCCGCACGGTGTCATCCGGCATCATGGGCATAGGCCTGAGCTGGGGACCAGACGGTCGCGCCTATTTCGCCGATTGGGACGGCGGCTACCCCCTGGATGAGAAAGGTGCGATCTGGCGTTTTGACGTCGCGAAGACCACCGACCCGACGTCATCGGCCTGGCTGTCCAGGCCTCTGTCCGTCGCCGTCCCGAGATCGGAGTGCCTGCGGATGCTCGGACATCCCGACCAACGCGTCAGGACCAACGCCTCGCTGCGTCTCGCTCGCGAGTCCGCCTGGTCCGAGTTGCTCAAGGTGGCCATGGATGAATCCATCGCCCGCCAGGCCCGCCTGCACGCGGTCTGGGGGTGGGGCATCGGGCTTAGGCAGGGAAAGGTCGGGCATGCGCCGGCCCTGCCGCTCCTGGCCGCCAAAGATGACGAAGTCAGGGCCCAGGCGGCCAAGGTCCTCTCCGAGTCACGGTCGCCTGACGACGCCCTGCGAGTCGGTCTCATGGGCCAGCTGGCATCGTCCGCGGCGCGCGTCCGCATGCATGCGGCCCTGGCGCTGGGACGGACAGGCGGTGCGGCCAAGCTGACCGATTTCGTACGGGATCCGGACGGCGACTTCGACCTCCCTTGGCTGAGGCATTGCCTTGTGACCGGCATCGCGGCCTGCGTGCCGGAAGAAGACCTTGTCGCAGCCGCGACCGCTTCGGACGAGCACCTCGCCCTTTTCGGCACGCTGGCGCTGGCCCGACGCAAGTCCGCTAAGATCGCACAGACCCTGGCCAGTCCGCACGATGCGGTCGTGAACGAGGCCGCCCGCGCCATCCATGATGACGCCGGCGTGCCGTCGGCCCTGCCCTCCCTGGCCGGAGCCCTCAGCCGTCACGTTCTGCCCCCTCAGGCCGCTCGCAGGTCCATCAACGCCTGTCTCCGTGTCGGCACTCCCGACGAGGCGCGACGCCTCATCCGCTGGCTCCGTGGCCATCAGGGCGACACCGCCTTGGTGACCGAAGTTCTGGAATGCATGCTGGCGTTCGATTCGCCTCCGCGACTCGACCGTGTCGACGGCGTTGCCAGGACCTATCCTCCCAGGGACAAGGCCGCCCTCACCCAGGCGCTTTCAGAGGCGAAGGACCTGCTGCTCGGACAGGTCAGACCCGAGCTGCGGACCCTCGCCTTCAGTGTCCTGCTCCGCCATCGCGTCGACGTCCCCGTCGAAGCCGTGTCCGGCTTCGCCAAGGATAAATCGGCGCCCGCCTCCGTGCGTGCGGACGCCATCCGGATGCTGGCTGACAAGGACAGGACGCTCGCGGCCAAGGTCGCGGCGGAAGCCTGCGGTGACGGCAACGCCTCCGAGCTCCGCGCCGCCGCCTTCGGGATTCTCATGCAGATTGACGCCGCGGCCGCCTTTTCGGCCGGACAGCGCATCATGAAGTCGCGCTCCGCGAAGGCGGCGGAGAAGCAGGCCGTGCTCAACGCCGCGGCCGCTTCGGACCTGCCTGAGGCCAGGGTGATCTTCACGGGCGCGCTGGAATCTTTCATCGCCGGCAGACTCGAGCCGTACCTGCGCCTCGAGGTCGTCCGCGGGGCGCTCGCGTCTTCGCGGACCGACCTGCGTGAAAGGGCCGAGGCGCACCTCCGTTCGCTGTCCGGGCCGAGGGCGAACGATGGAACGCCCTATTCCGCCATGGCGGAGGGCGGGGACGCGGCCCGAGGCCGGAAGGTCGTGAACGAGCACCTCAGCGCCAATTGCGTGGGCTGCCATCGCGTCGAATCCGACGAGGGCAGCGAGGTGGGGCCGAAGCTGCGCGGTCTGACCTTCGGCAAGGACAGGGCCGAGCTGGTCGAGTCCCTGGTTGATCCCTCCGCCCGGATCTCTCCCGGTTTCGGCCTGGTCACCTTCGTGCTCAAGGATGCGAAGGACGGCCTTGCGGCGGCCGGCGTCGTGCTTTCGGAAAACCCGAAGGAAGTCATCATCCGACTCCCCGACGGATCGACGCGCGCCCTGCCCAGAAAACAGATCGTGTCCTCCTCTCCGGCCGCATCGGTGATGCCTCCGATGCTCGGCATCCTGACCCCCGAGGAGATCCGTGACGTCGTCGCCTATCTCGCGGAACTGAAGCCGAAGTCCTCCAAGAAGAAATGAACAGGCTTTCCAAGGCAGGGCGTGCCATGCTCCTCGCGATCTGCACGATGCTTTGCGCGTTCGTTGCGCCGTCGGCCGCAGCCCAAGAGGGCCTGGTCTCCCAATGGAAGCGACTTTACGAGACTTGGCGCCCTCTGGCTCCGCCGACGCGGCTCGAAGACCTACAATGGTCGGAGAAGGGGTCGTTCCTTGTCTACAGGACGCCGCAGGACAGGTCCGCCTGGACGCTCGTCGATACGCGGAGCGGGAGCGTCCGCCCCGCCTTCGATCCCGTTAAGCTTGCGGAGAGCTTTTCCACATCGCTCGGCCGGCAGACGTCACCCTCGCAGCTGCCTTTCAGGACCATCATACCGATGGAGGACGGACGTCTTTTCCTCAGGGGTGAGAAGGAGTTCTGGTGGCTCGCGACGGACGGCTCCCTCGAGGAGACCGATGGCAGAGGGGTCCGCGTTCCCGTGGTCAAGTTGTCCGGGGACGGACGCTCGATCAATGCCGGCGCGGGCGGAACGCGATCGCCCCGTGGTCCGCAGCACGTAGGATTCAAGGACGGAGACATCTATCTGCTCGCGGGGGACGGAAGTCCTGCGCGCAGGATCTTCGACCGTCCCTCCGGGTCCGCCGCCTTCGTGGGGCCGCCCGCATGGTCTCCCGACGGAGGGCACTTCGCCGTGTGGCGCGAACAGAAGCAGCCCGTCAGGCAGTACAAGGTCGTCGACTCGGCCAAGGGCGTCACCAAGGAGATTCCTTACGACAAGCCCGGAGACGAGCGCACGGAGCGCCAGGCCTGGGTTTTCAGCGCCGATGGAAAGACCGCGTCAGGCTGTCCGTCGGACCTGACCGGGAAGACGTATTCCACCGACCGCCTCGATTGGTCGGCAGACGGGAAGACGCTGCGAACGGAGTACGTCCGTCGAGGCTTCACCGGCCATGGCATCATCGTCTACGACATCAAAGACGGACGCTGGCGCAAACTCATCACCGAGGAGGAGCCGGAGAGGTTCATCTACACGTTCAAGACCCGTTTCCGGCACGATCTGAGCGATTCGCTCACCCTCTGGGCCTCGGAGAAGTCAGGTTGGCGTCACCTCTACGCCGTCGACCTCCATGACGGCCGCACGCTGCGTCCCGTCACTTCCGGCGAATGGATGGTGAAACAGGTCCTGCACGTCGACGAGAACGCATCCACGGCGACCTTCATCGGCGTGGGCATGAACCGTGGCGAGAATCCCTACCACCATCACATCTGCAAGGTGAAGCTGGACGGCTCCGGGCTCGTCGACCTGACCCCGGGTGACGCCGATCATGAAGCCATCTTCTCGCCGGATCGCAGCGTGCTGGTCGATGTGGCGACACGGGTGGACTCCCCTCCCGTCTTCACCCTGAGGAGCGGGTCGGACGGCCGTGCGATCACCACGCTCCTGGCGACGGACACGCGGCGTCTGGAGGCGGCGGGCTGGAGTCACGCCCGGCCCTTCGTGGCCAAGGACCGTGACGGGAAGTTCGACATCTGGGGCGTGGTCACCCGGCCCCACCCTTTCGATCCGTCCAAGAAGTATCCCGTCATCGAGAACATATACGCCGGACCCCACGGCTCCTTCGCCCCGAAGTCCATGAATTGGTGGAACCGCAACCACCGCGAGCTGGCCATGCTGGGCTTCTACGTCGTGCAGATGGACGGACGCGGCACGAACCACCGCGGCAAGGAGTTCCATCATCAGAGCTGGCGCAACCTCAAGGACGGAGGGTTCCCCGACCGGATCGCATGGATGCGGGCCCTGGCCGGGACCGAGCCGAACATGGACCTCTCACGCGTGGGCATCTTCGGCGGCTCCGCCGGCGGACAGAACACCGCCCACGCGATGCTCCTGCATGGCGATTTCTACAAGGCCGGCGCGGCGGACTGCGGCTGCTATGACAACCGGGTCGACAAGCTCTGGTGGAACGAGCAGTGGCTGGGCTGGCCCGTCGGGCCGTGGTACGAGGAGAACTCCTGCGCCACCCACGCCTCGCGGCTGAAGGGCCGTCTCCTCCTGACCCTCGGCGAATCGGACACCAACGTGGACGTGAAGTGCACCTACGACTTCCACGCGGCGCTCATGGCCGCGGGAAAGAGCCACCTCGTCGAGCTCCATGTCGCTCCCGGCGCCGGCCATGGCGCGGGTGAATCCGACGTCCTGCGCGAGAAGCGCGCGCGATTCTTCATCTCAACCCTCGGAAGACCGAAGCCCCTATGAATTCGAAGGAGATACTCCCCGGCATGATCGTCGTCAGGCTCAATGCGGTCGGACAGCTCTTCAACACCATGGACCCGTCCCCGTTCCATGAGCGGGACCTTGATCACGATGCCGAGGAGTTCATCGTCTCCAGCGCACGGGAGATCCATGCCGAGTCGCCGCTGAGGATCCGCATCGAACTTACGGAGGAGCCCAGACCGGGTTCGGCCGACATGGTCAGGGAATCCCTGGGCAACTTCTTCCGTTATCGCAGGGAGTCGGTCCGCCGTGAACTGCACGAGCTCCTCCGGGAGGGCAGATTCACCCTGGTCGCCGCCCTGCTCTTCCTCGCCTGCATGCTGACCCTGAGGTCCCTCCTGCCCGAAGGGCCGGGCTGGGCCGAGCTGATCCGCGAGGGACTCATCATCGGGGGCTGGGTGGCCCTTTGGAAGCCCGTGGACATCCATCTGTACCGCTGGTGGCCCATCCGCAGGCAGATGGCCCTGTTCCAAAGGCTTTCCGAGTGCCCCGTGGAGGTGCTGAAGGTCTGATCACGACCTCTTACGACTTTTTTACGAAGGGTTGTTGACATGAGGGGTCACATCCCATCGAAAAACCCCTCAGCATGCTGAATTTCGCGAGTCAGTGCCTAGACCAGACCAAGGCGCTCCTGAAACTGAACCTTCCCTCCGTTTCGGCGGATGGCAGCGTCACGCCCATTGAGGGCGAGGTTTCACGGGCCGACGAACCGGGCCATGTCGCCCTGGCCCTCGGAGAGTATTTCCGAGCCACGGGGGAGACGGTCCTGGACCGCGTGAATCTGATCGAACTTACGGCGCGCTCGATCACGGCCCAGGTGAGGCTCAGCAAAGGTTCGGACAACGGCATGGCCTTCGCCTGCCTGGGGCTGCTCGCCTTCGGCCCCACCCGTGAGCGCAACCCCGTCTGGGAGCAGCTCAATGAGGAGACCCGTCGTCTCATCGATGAGCGTCTTTCTGTCGAGCTCGACCATCACGACCACGTGCAGGCCTTCGACGTCGCCAAGGCGGTCTGCCGTCATTCATTCGGACTCTCCAAGCAGGACACCACCGGTCCCCTCGTCGACCGTTTCGTCGACCGTGCTTCGGCGGCCTCCTCCAACGGCTTCCATGACGAGTCCTCGAAGGCGGCCTCCGCGTCCAACTTCGGCGGAACCTTCGACCTGTACGGCGTCGTCTCGCTCATCTTCATCCGGCAGGCCCTCCAGCTTCACGCCAACATCCAGCTCAGGGACTCGAAACTGCCCAAGCTGCGCACCCTGTACGACAAGTACCTCCGGGTGATCGGCGACATGGTGCGGGACGACGGCCAGGGCTGGTGCTACGGCAGGGGCATAGGCGCCTATGGTCAGATGCATTGCATCACCATCATGCTGCAGGCCCTCCGTGACCGCTGGGTGACGGCCGCGCAGGAGCCGCTGCTGCGCGACCAGGTCCGGCGTCTCTACACGCATTTCTTCACCACGTTCTTCGACGCCGAGCATGGCCTCATCGTCGTCCGTGACGCCGAGCGGGACACCATCCCCGGGCACACGACGCGCATGGCGAACTTCGACGCCGCCAGATACCTCTCCCAGTGGTCGCGCCTGGCCAAGACCGTCGGCGGCGGCATGGAGCCCGTCTCCGCGCAGGGGAGGCAGCCGGTATGCCGCCTGCATCTCTTCGACCGCTCCCCCCGCAAGGAGCAGGGAGTCCTCATCTACCAGGATTCCGCCAGCGGCCTGCACGTCGTGCTCCCCCTCGTGACCTCAGGCAGCCACCGCTTCTCCGATTCGCTGGCCTTTCCGCACATGCCGGGCGTCTTCGACTGGCCTTCGAACCAGCGCGTGTCGGCCTTCATCCCGGAGTACACCCTCGGCGGCCGCGCCTACACGCCCTCTCACTACGGGAAGTCGGCGCAGGTCGCAATGGGCTCCAAGCCGGGCGTCTACCTTTTCCGGTTCGAGCAGCCTGAGCTCATGGGATCCGACGAGCAGGTCTCGCAGGGCGTCGGCTCGATGAAGGTCGAATGGGAGTTCGCCCCGGGACGCGTCACCGGCCGGTTCACGCTCATTCCCAAGGCCAACGTGGTGCTTGAGGACTTCCGTCTGGCGCTCCCGATCGCCGTCAGCCACTCCCGCATGACCCCGGGCAACGCCCTGGTCCTCGGGCCCGAATCCCACCGTTGCGAGGTCCTCCGTGACGACTTCGGCGCCGTCTGGAGCGAGACGAAGGTGGTCAGCGATGACCCACGTCATCGAAGCTGCTGGGGCAAGGTGCATTTCTACCAGCTGCTCGAACGCGACCACCCTCTCCCCCTGAGGGCCGGACAGCCCTATCTGTTCGAAATCTCCTACCAGCCGGACATCCGACGGGCCGCGGAATGAGCCTTCGGGGTTGAGCGTCCTCCCTTTCCGGTCAATCTCTGACCGGCACATCATGTCGGGCTCCTTCTACATCACCACCGCGATCGACTACGCCAACGGCGCTCCGCACCTGGGCCATGCCTATGAGAAGGTGCTGGCCGACGTGATCGCCCGCCACGCCCGCATGTCCGGACGCAAGGTGCACTTCCTGACGGGGCTCGACGAGCACGGCCAGAAGGTCCAGCAGACCGCCCAGAAGCGCGGCATCTCCCCCCAGGAGCTCGTGGACGAGGTGGCCGTCGGCTTCCGTGCGATGCTGCGCGACCTTTCCATCAGCAACGACGATTACATCCGCACCACCGAGCCGAGGCATCGCAAGGTCGTGCAGGACTTCCTCAGCCGTCTCCATGCCGAGGGCCTCATCTTCAAGGACAGGAAGAGCGGCTGGTATTCCGTCAGGCAGGAGCAGTTCCTGTCCGACAAGGACCGCGATGAGAACGGCGAATGGCCCGAGATCTTCGGCGAAGTCACCCAGACCACGGAGGAGAACTACTATTTTCGGATCTCCAAGTTCCAGTCCTGGCTGGTCGAGCACATCCGCTCCCACCCCGACTTCATCACCCCCCGTTTCCGTCAGAACCAGGTCCTGGAGTTCCTCAAGGAGCCCATGAACGACCTGTGCATCTCCCGTCCGAAGTCCAGGCTCACCTGGGGCATCGAACTGCCCTTCGACACCGACTACGTGACTTACGTCTGGTTCGACGCCCTGACCAACTATTACTCCGCCGTGGTCGGAACTGGCCTCTGGCCCGCGGACCTGCACGTCATCGGCAAGGACATCCTCTCCCCTCCCCACGCCGTCTACTGGCCCTGCATGCTCAAGGCCCTGGGTCTCGAGCCGCCTCGCCGTCTGCTGGTCCACGGCTGGTGGACCATCGACAAGAAGAAGGCCTCAAAGAGCGAAGGTAACGCAGCAGACAGCCTTTCCGTAATCAGCAAATACGGCCCTGACTCATTCCGATACTACTTATGCCGCGAGATGGTTGTCGGTCAAGATGCAGACTTTGTATTAGAACCTCCCACCCATAGTGAAAAGGGGAAGGAACTCACCGAGGAAGAACGCAAGAAGTATAAGACATTCGCCCGAGTCTACCAAACTGACCTCGGCAACAGCCTGGGCAATCTCGTCAACCGTCTGCTCAACATGGTCGGCCGCAACTGCGCCGGCGTCGTGCCTGCAGCCGCCGCCGACGAGGACGCTGAGC
>CAZRPB010000002.1:13639-56631 GCA_964601955.1 uncultured Klebsiella sp.
GGCCGCAACTGCGCCGGCGTCGTGCCTGCAGCCGCCGCCGACGAGGACGCTGAGCGTTCGGTCCGAACGCTCTGGGCGGAGACGCGAAAGGCCTACGACGAGGCCTTCGCCGAGCATCAGGTGAGCCGCGCGCTGGAGTCCCTCTGGACCTTCATCAACGCCCTCAACGCCTACATCGAGACACGCGCGCCCTGGAAGCTGGCGAAGTCAGCCGATCCGGCCGACCGCGCCCGCCTGGATTCGTGCCTGGCCCATGTCTCCGAAGGCCTGAGGCTCGTCGGAACGGCCCTCCTGCCCGTCATGCCGACGACCGCGCGCGCACTGCTGGAGAACATCGGGCAGTCCGTGCCCGCCGACTTCGACCGATTCGACTGGTCCGCCGCCGGAAGCGGGGTGCGCGTGGCCGAGAAATGCATCCTCTTCCCTCAGGTTGAGGCACCGCCGGCTCCGGCCGCATGAATCCATGACCGACACGCTCGCAGCCCTTGACCAACTGGAGCGCGCGGAAGCGGAGCGTGGCGGCGACGGTTGGATCACCTACGCGTTCACCACCGCGGCGCTGGACCCCCTGGCCGTGCTGGAGACGCTGGATCCGAAGGGGCCGCGCGGCTATTTTGAGAATCCCTCCCGTGAGCGCGCCCACGCCGCGGGCGAGCCGGTCGCCCTCTGGCGGGGCCGTGGCGAGCGGCGCTTCCTTGAAGCCGACCGTTGGGTGCGATCGCTCAGCGCCAGGCTGTCCTGCGTCGGTGAAGTCCCCCGGCTCGTGGCGACCTTCCCGTTCTATCCTGACACGCCCGGCGGAGGCATCGACTCCTGCGTCTTCCTGCCCTCCTGGCAGGTCGTCACGGAGGATGGTCGCACCAAGGTCACCCTGGCCGAAGCCGCGTCACCCGGAGCCGCCGCACGACTCGCGCGCCGGGCCGCCGATTTTCAGAAGTTCACCTACCGCACCCGCCCTGCCGCCTCGCGTCCGTCCTCGGCGACCGTGCTCAGCGAAGTGGGGGGACGCTGGTTCCCCTCCGCGGTCGGCCGGGCCACCGAGCTGATCCGCGAGGGGGCCTTCGAGAAAATCGTGCTCACGCGCGCCTTCGACTGGCGACGGGCCGAGCCCTTTGACGTCTATGCCGCCCTGCATCGTCTGCGGCGCGGCAACGCGCCCTGTCACACATTCCTCGTGGATGAACCGGAGGGCGCGATGGTCGGGGCCACTCCCGAGACCCTCCTTTCCCTTTTCGACGGCGAGGTGAGGACCGAATCGGTGGCCGGGACGACCCGTCGGGGTGAATCCGCGGCCGAGGACGCCCGTCTGGCCGAAGCCCTCCTGACCAGTGACAAGGACCGACGTGAGCATGACGCAGTCACGCAGTCCATCCTTCGCCGTCTGGGCATGGTGGGCGTGCTGGCCGCCACCCGACGCGATGCCGAGCTGCTTCGTCTTGGAAACGTCATGCACCTGCGCACTCCGATCGTCGGCCGCATGCCGGCCGACCGCAGGTTCCTCGAGGTCGCCGGAGAGCTCCACCCCACGCCCGCCGTGGGCGGGAAGCCCCGCGCGATGGCCCTCCCCTTCATCCCAGGATTCGAGCCTCACGACCGGGGTCTCTACACGGGCGCCGTGGGCTGGGTCTCCGCCGACGGACGCTCCGGCAAGCTCTTCGTGGCCCTTCGTTGCGCACGTCTGCGCGGTGGCGAAGCAAGGGCCTATGCCGGCGCCGGCATCGTGGCGGGTTCGGATCCCGAGGCCGAGGCCTCCGAGACCGAGATGAAGCTGCGGACGGTGCTGGACGCCCTGACCTGAATCCATGGTCGTCGTCGTGCAACGCGTGCTCAGCGCATCGGTGAGGCGCAAGGACGATCGGAGCGCCGCCTCATGCATCGGGCGCGGCTTCGTGCTCCTGGTCGGCATCGCCGCGGATGATGACGAGTCGACCGTCCGACGTCTCGCCACGGAGGTCGCCAAGGTCAGGCTGATGGAGGACGATCAGGGCAGGATGGGGCTTTCCGTCACGGACGCGGGCGCCGAAGTGCTGGCCGTGAGTCAGTTCACCCTTCTGGCCGATTTCTCCAAGGGCAACAGACCGTCGTTCCACAAGGCGGCCAGGTCCGAGGTCGCCCGCCCGCTCTTCGACCTGTTCGTCAGCATGCTCGCCGAAGTCACGGGACGCCCGGTGGGCACCGGCTTCTTCGGCGAAGACATGGAGCTCTCCCTGGTGAACGACGGACCGGTCACGGTCGTGCTTTACTAGGACGGGCCTCTTCCCTACCTCTTCCGCATGCTCTCAGTAAGGATCATCCCCTGCCTGGACGTCCATGCCGGACGTGTGGTCAAGGGCGTGAAATTCGAGGAGCTGCGCGACGCCGGCGACCCCGTCTCCGTCGCCGCCGCTTACGAACAGCAGGGCGCGGATGAGCTCGTCTTCCTGGACATCACCGCCTCCAGCGACGGACGTCGCACCATGGTTGACGTCGTTGAACGTACGGCCGACCAGGTCTTCATGCCCCTCACGGTCGGCGGAGGCCTCCGTTCCGTGGACGACGTGCGCACCATGCTCAACGCCGGCGCGGACAAGGTCTCGCTCAACACCTCGGCCATCAAGGACCCGGGACTCGTGCTCGAGGCGGCCCGCAAGTTCGGCAGTCAGTGCATCGTCGTGGCGATCGACGCCAAACGCGCCGGTGACGGAAAGTGGGAGGTGTACACCCACGGCGGACGCAACGCCACCGGCCTGAACGCCGTCGATTGGGCCCGCAAGGTCGCCTCCCTGGGCGCCGGTGAGATTCTCCTCACGAGCATGGATCGGGATGGGACGGCCTCCGGTTACGACATCCCGTTGAACCTCGCCGTCTCCCGGGCGGTCGAGGTGCCCGTCATCGCCTCCGGCGGAGCCGGCACCCTCGACCACCTGGCCGAAGTCCTCCGTGACGGAGGGGCCAGCGCCGTGCTGGCGGCCAGCATCTTCCATTTCGGAACGTTCACGGTCAGGCAGGCCAAGGAACGTCTCCGGGAGGCCGGCCTGCCCGTGCGCCTCTGAGTCTCAGGCGGTCCCGCTCGCCTTGGGCATCACCAGGACCTTGTCCACGCGGTGACCGTCCATGTCGATCACCTCGAAGACATGTCCCAGCGCCTCGACGCGGTCGCCTTCCTGGGGCAGACGGCCCAGGGCGCGCATGAGGAAGCCGGCGATGACGGTGAAGCGCGCCACGCCTTCTTCCGGAAAACGTCCGACGATGCCGGTGGCCTCCCGGAATTCGTCGAGTGAAACGGCGGCCTCCACCAGCCAGCTGCCGTCGTCCCTGCGCCGGACGGGCCGTACGTGCTGACGCAGCGACGAACCTTCGTTGGGCAGTTCGCCCATCACGCACTCCAGCACGTCGTTGAGCGAGACCACGCCCAGCACCCGGCCGAACTCATCGCTGACGACGGCGAGGTGGATCCTGTCCTTGCGGAAACGCTCCAGCAGTTCGGTGCCGGTCATGCCGGGCGGGACCGTGGGCGGCTCGGTCAGGACGTCCCTGATGGTCACGGTGCCCGTGAGGGAGAGATTGGCCCAGAGACGCTTGACTGAAACGACCCCCATGGGCCGGTCGGGACTTCCCTGATAGACCGGGAACCAGGTGTGGCCGGAAGAGACCACTTTGCGCCAGTTCACCTCGTCGGTGTCGTGCAGATTGAGCCAGACGACCCGGTTGCTGGGCGTCATCAGTGTCTCCGCCGTGACCTGGTCGAGCGAAAGGGCGCCATGGACCATGCGGTGCTCATGCGCGTGCAGCACGCCCGAGGCCATGCCTTGGTCGACCATCATCCTCAGTTCGTCCTCCGACATCTTGTCCTCCTCGGCGTGCTTGCGACCGAAGGCGAAAAGGATGATGTCGGCGAGGAAGCTCAACGTGGACACCAGCGGCGAGGCGAGCGCCGCCATGAACGACATCGGTCGCGACACGGCGACGGCCAAGGCCTCGGGGTTGCCGAGTCCGACGCGCTTCGGCACGATTTCGGCGCACACGATGGTGAGCGAGCCGATCAGGAAGGACACGCCGCCGCGGGCAAGGCCCTCCGCGTTCTCCGCGATCCAGCCCACGGGAGCCTGGGCCAGCAGGGGCGAGAGGCGCGCCGCCAGAGGCTGGCCGCCGTAAGTCGCAGCGATGATGCTGCCGAAGGTGAGTCCGACCTGGACGGTGGAGAGGAACTTGGAGGGGTTGGCCAGGAGGGCGAGGGCCTGCGCGGCCCCCTTGCTTCCTTGCTCGGCCAGGCGGGCGAGTCGGCGACGGTTCGAAGACACGATGGACATCTCCGAAAGTTCGAAGAGACCCACCATGAGCCAGCATGCCAGTATGATCGCGATTTCCACCGATTCCTAGGTAGGCCCGCGTACGTCCGCCGTCAAATACGCACTTGTTGCCCGTGAGACGTGGGCTAATTTGCATCGTTTCACATGAGTGAACGACTCGACGCCATCGTGGTGGGAAGTGGCATCGGCGGCCTGAGCTTCGCGCTCTCGCTGGCCCGCCGGGGCTTGAGCATCGCCGTCGTCACCAAGAAGACCGGGGCCGAATCCAACACCAACTGGGCCCAGGGCGGCATCGCCTGCGTCACCGACCGCACCGACGACTTCGAGAGCCACGTGAAGGACACGCTGACGGCCGGTGACGGCCTTTGCGACGTCGGCGTGGTACGCCACATCGTCGAACAGGGTCCGGCCCGGGTGGCCGAGCTGATCGCATGGGGCGTGAAGTTTGAAAACGGTCCCGACGGACGTCCGGACCTCGGCCGCGAGGGCGGGCATTCGCGCAGGCGCATCCTTCACGCGAGGGACATGACCGGACGCGCCATCGAATCCGCCCTGCTCCGTGCGGTCGCCGTCGCCCCGGGCGTCCGGATGCTCGAGCATCACCTGGCGATCGACCTCATCACGCGTTCCAAACTCGACCCCTCGGTCGAGATGGGCGGGCCGAAGGACAGGGTGCTCGGCATCCACGTGCTCGACACGCGCAAGGGGGTCGTCACGACGATGGCGGCCAAGGTGGTCGTCCTCGCCACCGGAGGCGTCGGCCAGGTCTACCAATTCACGACGAATCCTGACATCGCCACCGGTGACGGCGTGGCCATGGCCTACCGCGCCGGCGCGGAGGTGAGGGACATGGAGATGGTCCAGTTCCATCCCACGGCGCTCAAGGCTCCGGACGGCGGGCGGGCGCTGATCTCCGAGGCCGTACGTGGCGAGGGCGGCGTGCTGAGGGATCTCGCCGGCCGCGCCTTCATGTCGGATTTCCATCCTCTCGCGGACCTCGCCCCCCGGGACGTCGTCGCCCGGGCGATTGACGCGGTGATGAAGAGGAGCGGCGCCCCCCATGTGCTTCTTGACGCAACCGGGGTCGCTCACGGCGGCTTCGCGCAGCGCTTCCCCCACATCCATGAGACGTGCCTGAAGGCGGGCTTCGATCCCTCGGTCCAGCACCTCCCCGTGGTGCCGGCGGCCCACTACCTGTGCGGCGGCGTGGCCACCGACCTGGCCGGCCGTACGACGCTCAGGGGTCTCTACGCGGTGGGCGAAGTGGCCTGCACCGGCCTGCATGGTGCCAATCGGCTCGCCTCCAACTCCCTTCTGGAGGCCGTGGTGCTGGCTCATGACGGCGCCGAGGCCGCGCATGCCGAGGTGTCCGCGTTCTCCGGCGAATGGCCCGGACTGCCGGGCTGGGTGGACGGATCCGCAGGCGATCCGGACGAGCGCGTCGTGCTTTCGCACAACTGGGACGAGCTGCGGCGAACGATGTGGGACTACGTCGGAATCGTCCGGAGCACCAAGCGTCTCCACCGTGCGCGCACGCGCATCGGCGCGCTGGCGGACGAGGTGCGGGATTACTATTGGAACTTCAAGGTCGAGCCGAGGCTGCTTGAGCTCCGCAACCTGATCCAGGTGGCCGATCTGATCGTAGAATGCGCCTTGCAGCGTAAAGAAAGCCGCGGCCTCCATCACACGTTGGATTATCCGCGCAAATCGGACTCGCCCGTCCATTCCTCCGTCCGGCGCAAGTCCGTCAAGGCATGAAGATCGGGGTCATCGGAGCGGGCGCCGTGGGCTGCTGGTACGGCGGCCTGCTCGCGCTCGCCGGCCACGAGGTGCACCTGCATTCCCGGGGCATGGCTGGAACGCTCCGTGAGAAGGGACTCCTGCTGGAAGGACTGGACGGCCGTCGCATGGCGCCCGTCGCAGGGATCCACGAGAGCGCCGACACGGTGGGGACGTGCGATCTCGTCGTCGTCGCCATCAAGTCCACGGCGAACGCCTCCCTGCCCTCGCTCGTCACGCCCCTGCTGGGGCCTTCGGCCGTGGTCCTGACCTTGCAGAACGGCATGGGGAACGTGGAGGCCCTGGGGCGCATTCTCCCGATCGAGCGGGTCGCCGCCGGTCTGTGCTTCGTCTGCATCAATCGGGAGCCTGACGGCGTCGTCCGCAACATGCTTCCCGGCCATGTCCGCGTGGCCTCGGCCCGCGGGCCCGCCGGTCCGAACGCCCGGCTTTGCGCCGAGGCGCTGTCCAAGGCGGGCGTGGACTGCCGCACCGATGACTCGCTGGACGCGGTGCTCTGGAAGAAACTGTGCTGGAACATCCCGTTCAACGGACTCTCCATCGCCACGGGGGGACTGACGACCGACCGGATCCTCTCCGACCGAGCCCTGCGGACCCGTGCGCTGGCGCTAATGCTCGAAGTGTCGGAGGCCGCCACGGCCTGCGGCTTTCCCTTTGATCGCAAGCATGTGGACTGGCAGTTCGAAGTCACGGAGGGCATGGGGCCCTACCGCCCTTCGAGCCTGATCGATTACCAGCAGGGCCGTGATGTCGAAATCGAAGGAATCTGGGCGGAGCCGCTGCGGCGCGGCCTGGACTCCGGCGTCCGCATGCCCGAACTGACCAGACTGCTCTGGGAGATCAGGGAACGTGTCGGGGCTCGTTCCCTGACGTCCTGATCACGAAGGCGCAGAGTCGTGATGAGGCGGCGCCAGCCCTTGATTCGGTCCAGAAATGACCGGGCATGGCCTGTCCGTCGGTGACTTCGCCGTGGACGCCTTCCGACGTGCGCCATAGGCAGACCAGTCTGAACCGGTCGGACACGGCGCCCGCCTCACGACGCCAGGCATAGGACAGTCGAAGCGCCGCTGAATCCACCGAGGGGGCGTCGACCCAACCCAGGGCCCGGCCTGACCTGACGGCCTCGTCATGGATGCTCGACGCCAGGTCGGCATCCGGGCCCGCCTCGACCGCGACCACGGAGGGGTCGACATGGAAATGGCGGCTCAGCACCGGTGAGACGCAGCCGGACGTCATCACGCACAGGATGAGAAGGAAGGACTGCCCGAGAGGGTGCATAAGTTGTTCATTAACCGCGCTCGACCGCATGACAAGCCGTGCCATGCTCATGGACGATGCGCAAAGTGCAGGCCGTGACATTCGACCTCGCAGGGACGCTTCTCCACCCGAAGCCGTCCGTGGGGGGCGTCTATGCCCGTTGCGCACGTCAGCACGGGGTCGATGCGGACCCCGTGCGGCTCGACAGGGATTTCCCCCTCGCCTTCCGCACGGCCGACCGGTCCGGTTCCGCACGTGATTTCTGGGCCGAAGTCGTGGCCCGTTGTTTCGGCCCCACCCTCCCTGCTTCGAAGCGAAGCAATGTCTTCGAGGCCTGCTGGTCGGCTTTCGGCAGACCTGACGCATGGAGACTGTCGGCCGGGGCACGGCAGGCGGTCACGGCGGTGCGCTTCCTCGGTCTGAAGACGGGCGTCCTCTCCAATGCGGACTCACGCATGCGGCCCGTGCTTGAGGGCCATGGCCTGACACCCCTGTTCGACGCCGTCCTGCTCTCCGAGGAGACCGGACGGACCAAGCCGGAGCCCGGCGCCTTCACGGGGGCGGCCCGTGAACTCGGCGTGCCCATATCAGCCCTCGTCCATGTGGGTGACAGCGTCAAGGAGGACGTCGAAGCGGCGCGGGACGCAGGGGCCACCGGAATGATCCTCGGAGCCGTCGCGCCCGATCGCTGCCTCGCGGCCGCCAGGCTCCCGGACGTGCCGCTGGCCGTCCGTGCGCTGCTCACTCAGGGCAGGTCCAACGGCCGCTTCTCGCGCACGGTCACCAACCTGCTCGCAGAACTCTCAGGACTGCCCAAAGACCGGAGCCGTTCCACCGATCGGCCGGTCAAGACCATGGAGGAGGCCGTCAGGGAGGCCGTGACCAAGCTCCGATTGGACCGACCCGTCCCCGAGACCGTCATCATCGCCCATTGGGCGGAACTCCTGCCCTCCAGGCTGGCCCGTCGCTGCGCCCCGCTCAAGGTGCTGGAAGGCGGCAGGCTCACCGTCCAGTGTGAGAACGCCGTGGTCAGGTCCGAAGCCAAGTTCCATGAGCGCGCCATGCTGGCCAAGATCAGGGCGCTGCCGGGTTGCGCCGAGGTGAGGTCGATCGCGTTCGTCAGCGCCTAGCGGCGCCCGACTCAAACGGCTTCTGGAACGCCTCCTTGAAGTCGATGACGTCCTCAAAGTCCGAGAGGGAGTCCTCGGGGGAGCTCCCGAACAGCTTCGCCTCGATCAGGTTGAAGACGATGTTACCGACGTCGATGCTCCGCTTGAGGCCCCAGTTGCTCAGCAACCGGTGGGACACGGGTCCGTAGTTCTCGAGCACGTGCTGCCGGAATCCCTCGATGAGCTGCCGTCCCGTGACGTGGCGGTTGTCCTTCGACTTCCCCTTCTTGGGTTCGCCGTGCACCATCTTCTGCGAATGGTCCAGGGCGGCGCGCACCAGCTCATAGGCCTGGGGCGCGTAGCGCGGATCCTTGGCGATGATCTCGCGGATGACGGCCTCGTAGTCCATCAGCGGAACTTGGCCAGTTCAGCCAGAAGCCTCACGTTCTGCGCCGGGGTGCCGACCGTGAGACGCAGCCAGCCGACCATTCCGTAACCCTTGAGAGGACGGACGATGACACCGGCCCGCTGGAGGGCGGTGAAGGCCTCCTCCGCCCGGGGAACCCTGGCCGCCAGGAAGTTGGCGTGGCCTGGGATGAACTCGAAGCCGAGACTGTTCAGTCCCTTGGAAAGCTGGGCGATGCCCTCGGCATTGGCCTTGCGCGAGCGCGAAAGGAAATCCGCGTCATCCAACGCGGCCTCCGCGGCGGCGAGCGCGGGCAGATTGACGTTGAATGGCTGGCGGACCCTGTTGATCAGGCCGCAGACCTCCTCGGAGCCCATCAGGTAGCCTACCCGCAGGCCGGCCAGTCCGTACGCCTTTGAGAAGGTGCGCGTGACGACGACCTTGCGTCCCGCCGCCATCATCGGTCGAAGGTCGGCCGTCGCGTCAAGGTACTCGGCGTAGGCCTCGTCGAGACAGAAGATGACGTCCTCAGGCAGACTGCTCGCGAGCGCGAGGATGTCTTCAGGCCGGTCGGTGCCCCCGGTCGGGTTGTTGGGGCTGGCCAGGAAGACGATGCGGGTGCGGGACGTGACGGCGGCGCGCATGGCGGCCAGGTCGTGACGGAAGCCCGGCATCGGGACCTCCACCGGCGTGGCTCCGAAGAGCATCGTGGCCAGCTTGTAGACCACGAAGGCCTGGGAGCCGAAAACGACCTCCTCGCCGGGCCTGAGGAACGCCTGGGCGAGCAGGATCATCACCTCGTTCGATCCGTTTCCGATGACGAAATTCGAGGGCTTGAGACGCCACTTCGCCGCGAGCTTCTCCCGCAGGAAGGTGCAGCCTCCGTCGGGGTAGAGGTGGGCTTGCTCGAGGGCCTTGCGGCCGGCGGCCAGGCCGAGGGGCGACGGACCGAGAGGATTCTCATTGGAAGCGAGCTTGATGACCGAACCGGGATCCAGTCCGAACTCCCTCGCGACCACCTCGATCGGGCGGCCCGCCTCATAGACCGGCTGCGTGAGCACTGGACGATTGGCCAGTTCGGAATAGGTCGCCATCTTGGCTGAAACCAATGCTCGAGGCCCGTCGGATGGCAAGTGCGGGCTCATCCCGCTTGCCTCCCCACGGCCGTCAGGACACCTTGAGGCATGAAGGTCGTCGTCACGGGAGCCAGCGGACTCCTCGGTCGCGAAGCGGCGCTGGCCGCCCTTCGTCGCGGTCATCAGGTCATGGCCATCGGCGGCGCGACCGAGCCCAGGATCCCCGGCGCGGACCGCGCCCTAACCGTCGACCTCAGGGATGCCGCCCCGGTCACCGGCTTCATGCTGGAGGAGTTCCCTGACGCCGTCATCAATTGCGCGGCGCTGGCGACGGTCGACGGCTGCGAGCGTGATCCGGCGTCGGCTCAGTCCTTGAACGCCGAACTCCCCGCGCGCCTGGCGGAACTCTGCTTCCACGTTGGAGCCAAGCTCGTGCATGTCTCCACCGACATGGTGTTCGACGGTGAGGCCGCCCCCTACGGACACACCGCGTCGCCGGCGCCGCTCTCCCTGTACGGCAGGACGAAGGCCGAGGGGGAGGTTCGCGCCCTGAAAGCCGGCAGGGAGCATGCCGCCGTCGTGCGCACGACCTTGATCAACGGCAATTCACCTGATGGAACCAGAGGACTCCATGAACGGCTGATCAGGGGCCTGATGAAAGGGGGTTTGACGGGGCTGTACACCGATGAGATCCGTCAGCCGGTCGGGCTGACGAACCTGGCCGACGTTCTCGTGGAACTCTGTGAGCGCAGGCAGCTTTCAGGCGTCTATCATTGGGCGGGCGCGGAGGCGCTCAGCCGACATGAGATCGGCCTGAGGATCTGCCGTCATTTCGGCCTCGATACGGCCCTCATCTCGCCCACCGAGTCTTCCAGGAGCCCGTCGGCGACGCCTCGGCCCAGGGACCTTGGCCTTTCCCTGGTGCCGCTTGCCGGAAAACTCAGGACTCCCGTGCAGACCTTCGAAGAGCAGCTTTCCGAGCTGCGCGTTCCACGGGGATGCGAGCAGTGGTATGAGGAACGGACCGGCCGAAAGGTCGTGCGTAGGCTGGAAAAGGGCTTAGACTACTGAACATGGACGTGCTTCCGAGACAGTCCGCCGACGCGGTCGTCAACATGTCGGCCGACCTCCTCCTCCTGGAAAAGTATCCCCGGCCCGGGAACGTCCGCTTCCGTGCCTACGCGTGGAGCGTGCCCGCCTACACCTTCGGTGTCTCGCAGTCTTGGGACAAATACCGCGCCCTCGTGCCCGCGCACTGCCAGCTCGTTCGGCGCTGCACGGGCGGCGGGCTGGTGAGTCATCTCGACGACTGGACCTTCGCGCTCGTCATACCGGCTGCGCATCCGTTGGCGTCCCAGGACGCCATGTCCAGCTACGCATTGGTCCACAAGGCCATGGCGGAGGCCCTGGTCGCCCAGGGACAGTCCGTCAGGCAGGTGCCCCACAAGGAGGAGCCTAGGGACTATCGTCAGCCCGATCACTGCGCGGAGCGTGCCGAGCCCAACGACCTCGTCAGGAGCGACGACGGCAGGAAGGTCGCCGGCGCAGCTCAGAAGCGGAGCAAGTGCGGCCTGCTAATCGAAGGCTATGTCTGGAAGCCGCACCTTCCGGGCTGTGACTGGGAGCGGTTTGAGCGCGACTTCATCGCGGCCCTGGGCCGGGAACTTTCCAGCCCGCCGGTCAGCGTCACCGAACCCATCTACGACCAGTTTGACCACGAAGGCACCTGGGCGAAGTTCAACTCGGACGAGTGGAACCGCAGGGTCTGAACCCTCAGGAGAAGAGGTCCATCTGACCGCCTGACTCCCGGTCGGAGCGGGCCCTGGGTCTGGAGGCACGGGTTTCGTTGACCGGCGCCTCCTTCACGCCTTCCGGCATCTGAGCGGTCCGTGGGAGCCCCTCGCCTGACTCCAGGCCGCCCAGGATGGCCCGGGCGCGTTCGACGACCGCAGGGGGCATGCCGGCCAGCCGGGCGACCTGGATGCCATAGGAGCGGTCCGCGGCGCCCTCGACCACCCGGCGAACGAACACGATCTCGTCCTTCCACTCCTTGACGGCCACCGAGTAGTTCTTCAGCCGCGGCAGCGAGTCGGCGAGGCGCGTGAGCTCATGGTAGTGGGTCGCGAACAGCGTCCGGGGGCCCGAGGGGCCCGCGCCATGGAGGTGTTCGGCCACAGCCCAAGCGATGCTGATGCCGTCATACGTGCTGGTGCCGCGTCCGATCTCGTCCAGGACGACCAGGGAGCGCTGCGTGGCGTTGTTGAGGATGTTGGAGGTCTCGTTCATCTCCACCATGAAGGTCGAGTTGCCTCGGGCCAGTTCGTCGGATGCACCGACGCGGCAGAAGATGCGGTCGACGAGTCCGACATGGGCGGACTGGGCCGGGACCCAGCAGCCGAGATGGGCCAGGAGCGCGATGAGCGCGACCTGCCGGATGTAGGTCGACTTGCCGGCCATGTTGGGACCGGTGATCAGGGCGATCTGGCAGGCGGAACCGGCGAGGCGCGTGTCATTGGGCACGAACGAACCCGCGCCCGGGCGGGCGAGCAGCATCTTCTCGACGACCGGATGGCGGCCCTGGACGATTTCCAGCGCGTCGGAATCGTCGACCGTCGGCTGGCACCACTTGCATTCCCTGGACAGGTCCGCCCAGCCGCGCAGCACGTCCGCTTCCGCCAGGACGGAGGCCGAGGCTAGCAGGGCCTCGGAACGCGCCAGCACCTCGGCGATCAGGATCTGGAACAGCTCTCCCTCGCGGGCGAGCGCCTGCTCATCCGCCCGGAGCACCTCCTTCTCCTTGACGCGGAGCTCCTCGGTCGTGAAACGCTCCGCGTTGACCATCGTCTGCTTGCGCACGTAGTCGGCGGGCACTGAGCCCAAGTTGGCCTTGGTCACCTCAATCGCATAGCCGAAGGCTCCGTTGTAGCGCACCTTGAGGGACTTGATCCCCGTCCGCTCCTGTTCACGCCTCTCAAAGTCAGCGATCCACGACTTGCTGTCGCTGGCGAGCGAACGCAGACGGTCCAGTTCCTGGTCGAACCCGGCCCGCATCACGCCCCCGTCGGTGAGGTCGGCCGGGAGTTCGTCGGACAGGGCTGCGCGCAGGACGGCCAGCAGAGGCTCCTCGGTGGAGAGGCGGGCGGCAAGGTCGGCAAGCGACCCGCCCGGCATGGCGGAGAGCTCGTCCTTGAGTGCGGGCAGCGCCGTGAGCGTGTCCCGGATGCCGCCGAGTTCGCGAGGATTGCGGAGACGGTTCTGGAGTCGGGCCAGGATGCGGGGCACGTCGCGCACGCCGCGCAGCGATTCGGCCACCCTTGAGGACGCCCCTGGGTGACGCACGAACTCACCGACGGCCTCCTGTCGCCGACGGACCGTGGTCAGGTCCGTGGAGGGCTCCGCGAGCCAGGACGCCAGCAGTCGTGCGCCCGCCGGAGTGCAGGTGCGGTCGATCGCGTCGAGCAGGGACCCTTCCCTGCCCCCTCCCGTCGCGTTGAACAGTTCGAGGTTACGGGCGGAGGCCGCGTCCAGCAGGACGGAGCCGCCCAGTCTCGACTCAACCACCCGTCGCAGGTTCTTGGGTCGGTCGCACAGCGAGTCCGTGACGTAACCGAGCACCGCGCCCGCGCAGCCCAGCGCGGGGTGAGAATCCGTGAGTCCGAATCCTTCGAGCCCGTGCACGGAGAGCGTCTGGGCGGTCAGCCGGGCGCCGGCCTCGACGTCAAAGTTCCATCCCGGCAGACGCGAGACAGGACGGCCTTGCAGGAAGGCGTCGAGCGTCGAACGATGTTCGGGCGTGGCTTCGAGACCTTCGGGGAGCAGCACCTCCCGGGGCGCCACCGAGTGGAGCAGCGGAAGGAGCCGCGAAGGGTCCGCGTCCGTGGCCACGCGGAAATCGGCGGTCGAGACGTCGAGCCAGGCGGCATGCCATCCCGAACGATCCCAGGCCAGTGCGGCGAGGAAATTGCCCTTCCTGGAATCCAGCTGGGAGTCTTCCAAGGCGGTCCCTGGCGTGAGGATGCGGGTCAGGCCGCGGCGCACCAGCTTGCCTGCCACCGGCGCCTCCAGCTGATCGCAGATGGCCACCTTCCAGCCCGCGGCCAGCAGCCGGTTGACGTAGGCGGAGGCCGCGTGGTAAGGCAGGCCGGCCATCGGCGTCTCGTGGCGCTTCGTGAGCGTCAGGCCGAGCGTCCGGGAGGCGATTTCCGCATCCTCGCCGAACACCTCGTAGAAATCACCGAGACGGAACAGAAGCAGGGTGCCTCCGGGGAGCTTCTCGCGGAACTCCCTGTACTGCCTCTGCATCGGCGTCTCCTGTGCCACGAGGCCAAGGAAGACCCGTCGCAGGGTCTCGGCAAGGCAGGACTGGTGACGGCCGCGGCCGGTTGCTCACATCGCCTGGGAGGCCAGCTCGGAGAGGGCGCTGCGCACGCCGTGAACCAGACGGACGTGGGCCGTGATGGCATGGCCCTTCATGCGTTCATGCGTGTGGATGAGTCCGTTGGACTTGCCGTCGAGGTAGGGGGTGTCGACCTGGTCAAGGTCGCCGATGAGCACCAGTTTTGAGCCCTCCCCGATGCGGGTGATGACCGTCTTGGCCTCATGCGGCGTCATGTTCTGAGCTTCGTCGACGATCATGAAGGCGTGGCCGATGGACCGGCCGCGGATGAAGGTCATCGCCTCGATCTCGATGAGGCCGGAGTCGATCAGCCACTGGTAGGGCTTGCGCGGCTGGGCGAGCTGCTGGAACTGGGAGCCGAAGATCGGCTGCGCGGCCTTCATCGCCTGCGCCTTCTTCTTCTTCCGCTGGCTGTCCGTGGCGACGGCCTCCCGCGCGGCGGGCTGCTGGGGCTGCGGCGCCGCCGAGCCGTTCTTGGAGAACAGGACCTCCAGATTGTCGAAATACGGCTGGATGTAGGGGGAGAGCTTCTCCTCCTTGCTGCCCGGCAGCGCGCCGATGTCCTTGCCGATCTGGACCACCGGTCGCGAGACGTAGAGCTTCTTGTAAGGCGAGAAGTCGCTGAGCACCTGGGAGAGCGCCGCGGCGATGGCGAGGAAGGTCTTGCCCGTGCCGGCGCGGCCGAAGCACGTGACCAGCCGGATCTCGGGGTTGAGCAGGGCGTCGATGAAGATCCACTGCTCGATGTTCTTGGGGATGACGCGCATGCCGCGGGGCATCTGCAGCCCCTTGCGGGCTCCCGAGGCGGCGGAGAGGAACTCGCGGTAGAGGGGCAGAGGGACGAAGGCCCCCTCGCCCACGTGCCTAGCCGGTTCGCTCCATGAATCGCTCGCCAGGATGACGTATTCGTTGACCAGCGGAGGGTTCTCGAGGTTCGGGGCGCGAAGCTGGGCCTGGCCGAGGTCCCGGAAGTCGCGCATGAAGGCCGCATCGACCTGCAGCGTGCGGTATTCGCCGACGTCGCTCGTCTCCACGCGGTCGTTGCGGTAGTCCTGCACCTCGAGGCCGAGGGCCTGGGCCTTGAGGGCCATGCAGGCGTCCTTGGTGACGAGCACCACGGGCCCGTCGGTGGTGTCGCGGAGGTACATCGCGGAGGCGATGATGCGGTGGTCGGGCGCGTCGACCTGCATGAAGACCGCGCGGAGGCGCTCGGACCTCGCACCGGTGAAGTGGTCACGGATGAGCGACTCGTTGACCACGACGCGCAGCTCGCCGCCGTCGCTCAATCTGGCGTGCAGGGCGCCCGGCCTGGCCGGATCGCCCTCGACGACCTCCTTCAACGGCCGGTTCTCGAACAGGCCGCGGACCGACCGGTTGACCTTGCGGGCGCTGGCTCCGAGCTGACCGGGCTGGGTCTTGAGGCGGTCGAGTTCGGAGAGCACTTCGACGGGTATCGCGACGGTGTGCTCGTCGAACTTGAAGAGGGAGTCGGGGTCGTGGATCAGGACGTTCGTATCGAGGACGTAGGTCTTTCGCACGGGACTCATACTCCGAGATGCGCGGCCCCCTGCAACCTGTTTCGTCTCAGCCGTCGGCGAGCGACCTCAGCAGGTCCCAGGAATAGATGCCGCTCCGGTGTCCGTCGCTGAACTCAAGCGACAGCGCGTAGTTGCCCACCCGCGACCATCCGATGACCGTGACGCCGGGATGCCGCCTTGGCGCCTCCCCGCCCCACTTCCGCCCGAGCACGTCGACCTCGCCCTTGTTTTCCGCGCTCGGTGACTCCTCCCTGAGCCGTTCCGCGTCGATGAGGTCGTCCCGGCCGTCCTCCCACCGGATGGCGAGGAAGCGTCCCACGATCTCGATCGCAGCGGGCTTGGGCATGCCCCCTTCCTACGTTCGCGGGCCGGCGTCCGCAAGTCCGCACGCCGCTTGACTCCGTGGGCGGCTCGGTTGAACTACGGACACCATGGCAGGCGTCGGCAAGTTGCTCAAACAGGCCCAGAGGATGCAGCGAGGCATCTCCGAGGCGCAGCAGCGTCTTTCGGAGGAGCGCATCGAGGTGTCGCACGGCGGTGGCGCCGTCAAGCTGACCGTGAACGGGCATGGCGACGCGGTGTCGCTCGTCCTGCTCCCCGAGTTCCTCAAGGAGGACCCTTCGGTCGTCCAGTCGACCCTCCTTTCCGCCCTGCAGGAAGCCTCCGCCCGGGCCCGCCAGAAGCACGAGGAGACCATGGCCAAGGCCACCGCAGGCTTCCAGCTTCCGGGCTTCTGATCCCGTGACGCCCTCGTTCGACAAGGTCAGGCAGCTGCTCAAGCAGCTTCCTGGTCTCGGTCATCGCTCCGCCGAAAGGATCGCCCTCCACCTGCTCGTCGAGCGTCCGGAAAAACTACGTCCCCTGCAGGACGCCCTGAGCGACGCCGCGGGCCGCGTCTCTCGCTGCGGAACCTGCGGCAACATCGCCGAGGGAGGCCCTTGCCAAGTCTGCGCCGACCCCCGCAGGGACCGGGCTTCGGTCTGCGTGGTGGAACAAGTGCCCGACCTCCTGGCGGTCGAACGCTCGGGCGCCCATCGCGGAACGTACCACGTCCTCCACGGCCGGCTTTCGCCGATCAATGGCGTGGGGCCGGGCGAGCTCAATCTCGCCAGCTTCGAGGCGCGCCTCAGGGCGGAGCCGATCGACGAGGTGGTGCTGGCCCTGGGCAACGACGTCGAAGCCGAGGCGACCTGCCATTTCATCCGTGAGACCGTCCAGCTCGCGCGTCCGAACGCCAAGGTCAGTCGCATCGGCTTCGGCCTCCCGAGCGGCAGCGGCCTGACCTTCGCCGACCCGGCGACGCTGAGGAGCGCCTTGGAGGGCAGACGCGATGCGGGCGGCTGAGGGCCGCTATCCGGACGAGGCTGAGGCTTTCTGGCTCAAGCGGACCTCGGAGGACGCGGGGGTCTCCGCCGACGGACTGGAACGACTGGCCTCGGAAGTGTCCCGACTTTCCGACCTCTTCACGACGGAACGGCCCGAGGGAGCCTATCCCGACTACTTCGGCGACCCTGCGGCGCTTTCGGCGTACGCGCTCTTCTTCCTGCCGCAGGGTTGGACCAGGGCGGCGGCGGCGATGGACCAGTGCGTCCGCTTCAGGAACTGGAAACCGGCCTCCGCTTCACCGCGGGTGCTGGACGTCGGCTGCGGACCGGGCTCCTGCGGCGTCTCGATCGCGCACGCCCTGAGCGAGGGCGGACTCGCGCCGTCGGAACTCATCGGCATCGATCATTCTCCCGGCGCCCTCTCCGGGTTTGAATCCTTCGGACGGGCCATGCTCAGTCCGGTCACGAAGGTCACGGCCAGGATATCGGACGCGAGGAATCCTTCATCATGGCCGGAGGGCAAGTTCGACCTGATCGTCGCGGGCTTCGTCCTGAATGAGCTCGGCTCCGACGGCGAGGACTCCGCCGCCGCCTGGATCACTTCGGCATGCGGTCATCTATCCGAGGGCGGCCTCCTCCTCGTGATCGAACCCGCCCTGCGTTTCGCCGCTGAAAGGCTGCTGAGGGCCTCCGACCGGGTCGCCGCCCTGAGTCGCCACCGTCGGATCGGACCGCAGCTCGACGACCTGCCCTCCCCCTTGCTGACTTCGGGTCGCGAGCATTGGGAGTATGAGTCGGTGCCGTGGGTCGCGCCCGGTTCGGCGCAGTTCATCAACCGCAGGCTCCATCGCGACCTGAGGGAGGTTCGTTTCTCTTACGCCGCGTTCGTCAACGGGCACCCGCTTCCGCCGCCACCGGGCGCGGCCAGGATCGTCTCCGACGTGCAGACCATCAAGGGACTCATCCGATTCATCGTGATCAGGCGGGGTGCCGAGGAGCAGGTCGAAGTGCCGACCCGAGGCATGTCCAAGCATGAGATCAAGGCCTACGCCTCCTGCCTCCGTCGTGGCGGCGTGGTCCGCTTCGAGGCCGGATCGTCCCCGAAACTGCGCCTGAGCGGTCCGTCGGCCCTTGAATCACTTTGGATTCCGTAACACCGATTTAACCTTTCGGGCGTCTTTTGGGGTCGGAAATCGACCGTGAGGACGTGACTTTGGTTCGCAACCCGGTCATTCGCCGGGCAAGATGAGACACCCATGTTCAACCGTGAACTGAGCTGGCTGAGCTTCGACCGGAGGGTCCTGGAGCTGGCCGAGGACGACACCGTGCCGCTCCTGGAGCGCGTGCGCTTCCTCTCCATCGTCAGCTCGAACCTCGATGAATTCTTTGAGATCAGGGTCGCGGGGATCATGCAGCAGGAGGAGTCGGCAAGCCACCCCGCCACCCGTGAGTTCCTGCTGGAGGTGCTCGAGGGAGCCCGCCGACTCGTCGAGGCCGAACAGGCCTGCTGGCAGGACCGGCTGCTGCCCGCGCTGGAGACGGCCGGCATCAGGTTCAGGTCGAGGCCCCAGCTGGACGAGGAAGCCCTCAGGGAGCTTTCGCCACGCTTCGACCGCGACATCCTGCCGGCCCTGACTCCGCTGGCCATCGACCCCTCGCACCCCTTCCCCGTCCTGACGAACAAGGGCCTCTACCTGCTGGTGCTGCTCCGCGATCCGGAGACCGGGGAGCTCCGCCATGCCGTGGTCCCCGTGCCCCGGGCGCTGCCCCGCGTCCTTGCCTACGGAACGGAGCTCACCCGTTGCCACACCCTGCTCAGCCACGTCATCCAGGCTTTCATCGACCGCCTCTTTCCCGGCCTCGAGCTGCGGGGCTCATGGGCCTTCCGCATCACGCGCAACAGCGACCTCTATGTCGACGAGGAGGAGGCGGGCAACCTGCTCGAGGCCATCGAGGACGAGATTCGCAACCTGCGCAAAGGCGCGCCCGTGCGCCTGGAGATCGAGGCCTCCGCGCCGGACGACGAGCTCGCCTGGCTGCTCAAGTCCATCGGACTCAGGACCGAGAACGCCTACCGGGTCGCCGGCCCCGTCAACATGATGCGGGTGGGCAGCCTCGTCGACCTCGTCGCGCGTCCCGACCTGCTCTACCCGACCTTCATCCCCGCCCTTCCGGCCGAATGCGCGGATCCTGCGAGGCTGTACGAGCGCATCGCGCGCCAGGACGTGCTCCTCCACCACCCCTACGAATCCTTCGGGCCCGTGGTGGATTTCATCCGCCAGGCCGCCAAGGACGAGAGCGTCGTGGCGATCAAGCTCACCCTCTATCGCACCAGCGGAGACTCACCCGTGGTCGAGGCCCTCAAGGACGCCGCCCGCAACGGCAAGCAGGTCACGGCTTTGGTCGAGCTACGCGCGCGTTTCGACGAGCTCAACAACATCGAATGGGCCCGGCAGCTCGAGGAGGCCGGCGCGCACGTGGTCTACGGAATCACCGGCCTGAAGACCCACTGCAAGGCCTGCCTCGTCGTCCGCAAGGAGAAGGCGGGCCTCCGTCGTTACGCCCACCTCGGCACCGGCAACTACAATCCCCGCACCGCCCGCATCTACACCGACTTCTCGCTCCTGACCGCGGACGAGGAGATCACCGCGGAAGTCGGCCTGCTCTTCAACGTGCTCACCGGCAATCTCGGCCGGCCGAAGTTCAGGCACCTCCTCGTCGCTCCGTTCGAGCTTTCAAGGCGCATCATCGACCTCATCGACGCGGAAGCCTCGGCGGCCAAGGCCGGACGCAAGTCGGGCGTCTTCGCCAAGGTCAACAGCCTCGTCGACCCCGAGGTCATCGAGGCCTTGCATCGGGCCTCACGGGCGGGCGTGAAGGTGGAGCTGCTCGTGCGCGGCGTGTGCTGCCTCCGTCCCGGCGTGCCGGGGCTCAGCGAGAACATCCGGGTGCGCAGCGTGCTCGGCCGGTTCCTCGAGCACAGCCGCGTCTTCCGCTTCGAGAATTCGGGCGGGGAGCCGGTCATCCTGCTGGGCAGCGCGGACTGGATGCAGCGCAACTTCGTGCGTCGCATCGAGTGCGTGTTTCCGGTCCGCGACAAGTCGCTCCGCCGGCGCATCGAACAGGAAGTCATCGGAACCTACGCGGAACGTCTCGGTGACGCGCAGGAGCTGAGGATCGACGGAACCTACGCCCCGTGCGTGCCCGAAGGGCGCCGAGGACGGTGCGCCCAGGACGCATTCCTCTCCCTCGCCTCCAGGCACGACACGGAGCCGGTCAGCGCCCCGACGAGGAAGGCCCGAGGCAGATCCGCTCGACGGCGCCGTTGAATCCGTCGGGATCGCCGAGGATGCCGACCTCCAGCCTGACGTAGAGCAGCGGGAGCGGCGGACTGAAGCGCGACTGAAGACGCACCGCGTCCTTCTCGGTCGTCACGATCGCCTGGGCGCCCGAGGCGAGCGCCTGTTCCAGCACCTCGTCGAGGTCCTCGTCCGTGAAGGCGTGGTGGTCGAGGAACCTGCGGCTGCTGACCATGTCGGCGCCCAGCGCGGCGATCGTCTCCTCGAACCGTTCCGGCGTGGCGATGCCGCAGAAGACCGCGACCTTCATGCCCCGGATCCAATCGAGAGGCCGGACGGATTCGCCGTCCACCGCGACCAGTTCGGACGGACGGTGGGCGCAGGGGATGATCTCGGCCTTGGGGTTGTGGCGGCGGATGAGGGCGACCAGCTCCGGGTCGGGGGGACCCGATGACTTGGTGATGAAGACGTAGGACGCCCGGCTCAGGTTGGAGACCGGTTCACGGAGGATGCCCCGGGGGAGCATGGCACCGTTGCCGAAGGGGTCGCGGCTGTCCACGAGCAGCAGATTGATCTGTCCCCGCAAGGGCAGATACTGGAGGCCGTCATCAAGCAGGATCGTGTCCACCCCGAACCGACGGAGCGCGAAGCGGCCGGCTTCGACGCGGTCGCGGTCGACGATGACGACCACGCCGTCGGCCAGGAGATTGCGCGCCAGCATGAAGGGCTCGTCTCCGGCCTCATCAGGTCCGGCCATCACCTTCCTGCCGTCGGACACCACGAGCGGCTCAGGGCGGCTGCCATGGCTGATCCAACGCCAGAAACGCTTGAGCATCGAATCGCTCGCTCCCTTGTAACCTCGGGAAAGCACCGCCACACGACGCCCCCGGCGCGCCAGCACCTGCGCCATCTTGTGGACCACGGGCGTCTTGCCGGTGCCGCCCACGGTGAGATTGCCGACCACGACCACCTTGCAGCCGAGCGGGGTGTCTCGGAAAAGCCGGTGCTTGTAGAGCCAGATCCGCAGCCGCACGAGCAGGCTGAAGATCCATGAGAGCGCCCTCAACAGCGCCGCCAGCAGGCTGGCGCCGAGCCCCTTGCGACGCTCGTAGACTACGTCCACCGCGAAGGCCGCGACGGCCTCGGCCGTAGAGGAAAACAGCCCTCTGTGCTTGGCGGACATGACGCAATAAGATGCAAAGTTGTTTGACGAAGGCAACCTTGCCGATTGAGAACGGCCATTACCGCGCCATGTACGTCCACCTGCTGCGCACCAAGCTACTCCGGGCGGAGGTCACCGCCGCTCGTCTGGATTACGAGGGCTCCCTCGCCCTGGACCGGGAGCTCATGGCGCTGGTGGGCATGCTCCCTTACGAACGCATCCTGGTAGGCAACCTCGCCAATGGTCAGCGCTTCGAGACCTACGCCATCCCGGCTCCGGCCGGCACCCGCGAAGTCTGCCTCAACGGAGCGACCGCCCACCTCGGCAAGCCTGGCGACCTGCTCGTGGTCATGAGCTTCGCGGAGGTCGAGGCGGCACAAGCCGCCGCCTGGCGACCCCGCACCGCCACCTTGGCGGACCGAAACCGGCGTCTGGTGCGTATCGACAGCCCGGACGCCGCAGCCGACATCCTCAGCACCTTCCAACGATGAGCAACCGTCTCTACATCCCCGGCCCCCTCACGGTGTCCGAAAGCGTGATCAAGGCCATGGGACGTCCCATGGTCGGACACCGTTCCAAGGCCTTCGTCAGCCTCTACAACGAGATGCAGCCCAAGCTGCAGTCGATGTTCTTCACCAAGGATCCCGTCTACCTGTCGACCAGCTCGGCCTGGGGCGTGATGGAGGGAGCCCTCCGCAACGTCTGCCTGAAGGGCGTGCTCAACTGCATGAACGGCGCCTTCTCCGACAAGTGGAACGACGTCGCCAGACGCTGCGGGCGGTCCGCGGAGGCCCTCAAGTTCGAGTGGGGCGCCCCCGTCGACCCCGCCGCCGTCCGGCAGGCGCTCGCTTCCGGCAAATTCGACTGCGTCACCTTCATCCATTCGGAGACCTCGACCGGCACCCTCTCCCCCATCGAGGAACTCATGGCCGTGATCCGTGAGTTTCCTGACGTGATCTCGATCGTCGATTCCGTCAGTTCGTTCTCCACCCTGCCGATCCACAAGGACCGGCTCGGAATCGACATCCTGCTGACCGGTTCCCAGAAGGCCCTCGCGCTGCCCCCGGGGCTCGCCATCGCCTCCGTGAGCGAGCGGGCCCGGGAACGCGCCAGGCAGTCCGCGGACCGAGGATATTACTTCGACCTGATCGAGTTCCACGACAATCACGTCAAGGGCATGACCCCGTCGACGCCCTGCATCTCCCTTCTCTACGGTCTTCAGCAGAAGCTGACCGAGATCGAGGCGGAAGGGCTTGAGAACCGCTTCGCGCGCCATCTCAGGCTCAACGAGCGCATGAGGGCCTGGGGGCTGGCCAAGGGATTCCCCCTCCTGCCCTCCCCGGAATTCGGCACCCGCGGACTCAACTGCTTCCGCAACGCGCGCAACGCCGACCTTGAACGTCTCAATGAGACGCTCAAGTCGCGCCACAAGATCGTCATCGACGGAGGCTACGGCAAGCTGAAGGGCAAGACCTTCCGCATCTCCAACATGGGCGACGAGACCGACGCAACCATCGGCACGCTCATCGCCGCGCTGGACGACGCTTTCGCCGAGCAGGGGATGTGACCCGATTTGACAGTCGGTTATCATCCTACGCATGCCCAAGAAGCCTCAGAAGAAGTCCGACGTCGCCGTCTCCACCGGCGGCAAGACCCTCGTCATCGCCGAAAAGCCGTCCGTCGCGGCCGACCTCGCCAAGGTCCTGAAAGTCCCGAAGTCCGGCGACGTCTTCGAGGATGACCGCTGGGTGATCTCCTCCGCGGTGGGCCATCTCGCCGAGCTGGTCGAACCGCACGAACTCAATCCCGACTGGAAATCCTGGACCCTGCGCAACCTCCCCATCCTGCCGCCCCAGTTTGACGGCCACCTGAGCAAGGAAGTGCTCCGCGCCAGGTCCGAGCGGGGTTCGGGCGAGCGTTTCCAGCTGCTCAAGAAGCTGCTCCAGCGCAAGGACGTCGGCGACGTCGTCAACGCCTGCGACGCCGGACGCGAAGGCGAGCTGATCTTCCACATGGTCTGCGTCCTCGCCGGTTCGAAGCTGCCCGAACGGCGGCTTTGGCTCACGAGCATGACGCCCTCCGCGATCCGCGAGTCCTTCGACCACCTCCTGGACGAGTCCGAGAAGTCCGGCCTGCGTGCCTCCTCCATCTGCCGCTCTCAGTCGGACTGGATCGTGGGCCTCAACCTGACGCGGGCCGCCTCCAAGATGCTCGGCGGCGGCAAGATCAGCAAGGAGAGCGTCCATCCCGTCGGCCGCGTGCAGACGCCCACGCTGATGCTGGTCGTACGACGCGAGCTGGAGATTCGCAACTTCGTGCCGAAGGCATTCTGGAAGGTGGAGGCCGATTTCGGCGTGCGGGCCGGACAGTACCGCGGCTCCGCGCAGGTGCCCGGCGTCCAGGACCGCAAGGAGGCCGAGCGCTTTTACGACGAGACGCAGGCGAGGGCCGTCGCCGAGTCCGCCCGAGCCGCCGGCCGCGGCACGGTCACGGATGAGAAGAAGCCCAAGAAGGATTCCGCCCCGCGGCTCTTCGACCTGACCACCCTCCAGCGCGAAGGCAACCGCCGTTACGGATTCTCGGCCAAGACGACCCTCGGCGTGGCCCAGTCCCTTTACGAAAAGCACAAGGCGCTCACCTACCCGCGCACGGACTCCCAGCATCTGCCCGAGGACTACGTGGCCACGGCCAAGGAGGTCCTGACCCAGCTCGCCTCCGGGCACGCCTCGGGCGAACACGCCCGCACGGCCCTTTCGAGCGGATGGGTCGACGCGGCCGGTCGTCGTGTCTTCGACAACAAGAAGGTCAGCGACCACTTCGCCATCGTCCCCACGGGCACCATCCCCGTCGGGCTCACCGACGTGGAACAGAGGATCTACGACCTCGTCGTCCGCCGGTTCGTCGCCGTCTTCTTCCCGCAGGCGGAGTTCGAGGAGACGGTGCGCATCACCCAGGTGGGCGACCACGCCTTCCGCACGACCGGCAAGGTCCTCGTCGTGGCCGGTTGGCGCGCCGTCTGGGGCCAGGAGGCCGAGGCCGAGGAGGATCGTGACAAGGAAGGCTCGGCCAGCCTGCCCGCGCTCAGCGCCGCCGACGGCGATCCCGCCCGGGCCGACGTGCTCGGCGTCGACATCAGGGAGGACGCGACCAAGCCTCCTGCCCGTTACAACGAGGCCTCGCTGCTCGGCGCGATGGAGAATGCCGGCAAGCTGGTCGACGACGAGGCGCTGGCCGAGGCCATGAAGGAGCGCGGGCTCGGCACGCCCGCCACGCGTGCGGCCACCATCGAGGGTCTTCTGTCGCAGAAGTACATCGAGCGTCAGGGCAAGGAGCTGGTGCCGACGGGCAAGGCCTTCAAGCTGGAGCGCTTCCTGTCCGGCAACGAGCTGCTGCTCCTCGCCGACCCCGTGCTGACCGGTGAATGGGAGCACCGGCTGCGTGAGATGGAGCGAGGCCAGCTGGAACCCGCGGTCTTCATGGAAGGCATCCGCAGCCAGGTCGCGGAGATGATCGACAAGGTGCGCAAGCGCATCGACACGCCCGTCGTGGCGGAGAAGGTCGAGCCGGAGGTCCTTTCCCCCGGAGGCACGCCCATGATGGGCGATGACCGCAGGTACGTCTCCACCGAGACCGTCACGCAGGGGAAGAAGACCGTTCCCGCCGTCCTCGTCTACCGGGAGCTCGGAGGAAGGCCCCTCTCGCCGTCCGAACTCGCCGAACTCATCAGCACGAGGCGCATCGGCCCGTTCCATGACTTCAAATCCCTCAAGTCAGGACGCAATTATTCCGGTTACATCAAGCTCGAGGACAAGGACGGACAGCTGCGTTCAGCGCTCGACCTGCCGCCGCGCGACGGAGATCCGGACGGCGCGCCGTTCGACGAATCATGGCCGGTGCTGGGCAACTGTCCCGTGAGCGGGCTGCCGGTCCAGCAGACGCCCGCCGCAGGCTACCGCGTCTGCCCCGCCAAGGCCAAGGCGGCGGGAGCCAAGAAGACCTTCAGCCTCAACGTCGAGATGCTCAAGTGCCCGATTTCCCCTGAGGACGTCTCCAAGATCCTCCGCGAAGGGCGGACGGGGCTGAAGAAGTTCGTCTCCAACCGGACCCGGCGCGCCTTCGAGGCCTTCCTCGTGGCCGACAAGGAGAAGGGCTGGTGGTTCGAGTTCCCCCCTCGCAAGCCCAAGGCGCCGAAGGCGGAGAAGAAGACGGACGAGCCCTTCTGATCAGCGCTCCCAGGGCTGTCTCGGGACGCGTCGCATCGCCGGAACCCCCAGGGCTTCCTCCATCATCCGGAGCTCGGCGAGGTCATCCGGAGCGCGGTCCTCGTGCCTCACGCGGAGCACCGAGGACCAATGGTCGCGATACCACGAGTAGGCCTGCGCACGATCGCCCGCCTCCCAGGCCGTGCGCGCGGCGAACCTTGCGGCATACCACGGAGCGTCTTCCGACTCGGCGGCCGCCCGGTAGTAGGTTGCGGCCAGCCGCGGATCCCTGACCTTCATCTCCGCGAGCTGTCCGGCGACGATCAGGAAGGGCGCGCGGTTCCGCGAGGTCCTCGCGCCCTCCTCGAGGACGGCGATGCCTTTGCGCGCGTAAGCCGCGAAGACGTGATCCTGGACCTCCTTCGATAGCCGCGCGTATCCGCCGCGGCGTCGAATCTCCCAGTTGGCCATGTCGAGGCCGACGGCGAAGCCGGTCTGCTCCCAGAAATAACGGGCATGCGGGTCAAGCGTGCAGGCCAGCCGCATCAGGGCCTCGCAGCCGGCCTCCTCCTTGCGTTCCCACAGGACGTAGCTGCGCAGCCAGGACACGTCGGCCACGACGGTGCGGAGGCCGCCGAGCACGCCCAGGAGCACGCCCTGCCCTGCGGTCAGCTCCAGCTGCCGGGCGCCGAGTTCGGGAATGCACGGACGGACGGCCGCCCAGGAACGGTCGGAGGCCGCCCCGGCGGACAGGAGCAAGGCCGCGGACGCCGTCCATGTCGCCCAAGCCGACATCAGATCTCTCGGCGCCGGAAAAGCGCGCAGGCCAGGAACAGGAAGGCCAGCAGGTGCAGCGAGCCGGCCAGGAGCGCGGAGGCCGCCGCTCCGGCGGGGGCTCCGGCGGACTCGAGCACGAGAGCGTCACCGATGTTGAACTGCTGCAGGTTCGGCACGGCCCGCGTGGCGAACCACGCGAGGGAACGCTGGATGAGGCCGACGTCGGGCTTGGTGAGGAGATCCTGGGCCAGCCACTGCAGCTGCCCTCCGAGGACGGCGAGCATGCCGGCCACGACGCTGAAGAGGAAGGTCCTGGCGCCTGCGGCGAGGAAGAGGGTCAGGGCCGCGATGATCCCGAGCCTGATCCATTGCAGTAGCGCGAAGATCGCCAGACCCGCGGCGTCGACAGTCGGCGGCACCCTTCCCGCGGCTTCGGCGAGCGGGGCGATCTCGGCCGCACGGGTCAGCAGGACGCCCGCCAGGATGGAACAGAGCAGGACGATGAAGACGCCGAGGACGGCCCAGACTCCGAAGAATTTTCCGAGGAGGAATTCCGAACGGCTGACGGGCTTGGCGAGAAGCGTCAGCGCGGTCCGGTTGTCCAGTTCGGCGTAAAGAAGCTGGGCGGTCATGACTACGGCGAGCAGCGAACCGAAGAGGAAAAGGATGCCGAACCCGAAGTCGGCGACGAACTTGAGTTCGCCATGTCCGAAGTTGAGGAAACGGAAGGCCACCGAGGAGACGGCCAGCGCGGCCCCGAGGAGCAGGAGGAAGGAGAAGAGACGCTGACGGACGGCTTCCAGGAAGGTGATCCGGGCGATCCAATGGGTTCGGCGCAGGGCGTCCATGGTCATGCGTCCTTGCTGCCGGTGACGAGCTCGCGGAAAAGTTCCTCGAGCGTCCGACGGGGCCGGCTGACGCCCTCCACCACGGCGCCAGCCCGAGCCAGCGCTTCACGTGCGGCCGACTCGGCCTCCGGCGTCAGGGAGCTGACCTCGATGAGATGCCGGTCGCGGCCGGCGAGGACCTCGTCCACGGCGCCCTGAAGCACGACCTTGCCCCGGTCCATGATGGCGATGCGGTCGCAGACCTGCTCGACCTGCCCCAGCAGGTGAGAGCAGAGGACGACGGTCCGGCCCTGCCTGCGCATCTCCGCGATCATGCCGCCGATGGCCGCCGCGCCGACCGGGTCGACGCCCGCGGTCGGCTCGTCCAGGATGACCAGTTCGGGGTCGTGCACGACCGCCTGAGCAAGGCCGATGCGCTGCAGCATGCCCTTGGAATAGGTGCCGACGGGCCGGTCGGCGGCGGAGCTCATCGCGGTCAGCTCAAGGGCCCGTCCGACAGCATCGTCGAGCCGGCCTTCACCGACGCCGCTGAGCCTCGCGCAGTAACGCACCAGTTCGCGCCCGGTGAGGAATCGGTGGAAATACGGCGCCTCCGGGAGGAACCCCGTCCGACGACGCGCCTCAGGCGAGGCGGCCTCATCACCGAGAATCGAGGTCGTCCCGGAGGTAGGTTGCACGAGCCCGAGCGCGATCTTCAGCGTCGTGCTCTTGCCGCATCCGTTGGGGCCGAGCAGTCCGAAGACCTGCCCTGCCGGCATCTCGATGCTGACGTCGTCGACCGCGCGTAGCCTGAGTCCGCGTAAGCCTACGGCGAAGTCCTTGGTGAGATTGCGGATGGAGACGGCGGACTTCATCGGCGGATGGAGAATTCGCGGCAGGTGCGTACGCCCGTGAAGGCGCGCACTTCGGAACCGCGTATGTGTCCGTCCATGGAGATCTCGATCTGGGCGAGGAACTCCTCCAGCTCGGGCTCAAGGCCCTCCGCATGGAGATACACCCTGCCGTCGGTCAGATTCTGGACGTAGCCCGTGACCTCGAACCCCCTCGACACACCCAGCACGCCCGCCCTGAATCCCACCCCTTGGACGCGGCCCGTGTACCATACTTCACGATGGGAGACATGGGTTGACATGGGGTTCCTTCCGTTAATAGTGACCAATCAGTCATCCCAGCAAACGCAATCCGACCATGAACTTCCCCCTCGCCTTGCTCGACGGCCCCGTTTTCTGGGCCATTCTCGCCGTCGCCCTCCTGCTGTTCGGCGGTTCCAAGATCCCCGAACTTGCCCGCGGTCTCGGCAAGGCCAAGCGCGAGTTCAAGAAGGCTTCCGAAGAAGTGGAACACGAGGTTCGCAGCGCCGTCGAAGAGGACGAGCGTCGCCAGGCCAGACTCAAGAACATCGAGCAGGAAGAGCGTGCCCGCATCCGCGCCCAGATCGAGGCTGAGGAGAAGGCCAAGCGGGCGCAGGACGGCAAGCAGAACTGATCCCCCGGGGCCGGCGACGGCCCCTTTCGTTTTAAGCGCATGTTCACGGGATTGGTCCAGGAGGCCGGGACGGTCGTCCGAATCCAGTCCCGCGAAAACGGCGGAGCCAGGCTCACGGTCCGGTCTGACATTGTCGCTCGGGCGGAGATCGGCGCCAGCATCGCCGTCAACGGGTGCTGCCTCACGGTGACCGAAAAGCTGCCTGACGGCGGATCCTTCGACCTGCTGGAGGAGACGCTCCGTCTCACGAACCTCGGCGACCTCAAGTCCGGCCTCCGGGTCAACCTCGAGCCCAGCCTCCGTCCCACGGACCGCATGGGCGGTCATTTCGTCACCGGTCATGTCGACGGCTGCGGATCGGTCGCATCCTTCGCCCAGGTCGGCGCGGACTGGAAGCTTGTGGTCACGGCGCCCCCGGCCGTGATGCGTCACGTCGTGCTCAAAGGCTGCGTCACGGTGGACGGCATGTCACTGACGGTGGCCGGAGTCGCTGACGACGGCTTCACCATCTGGATCATCCCGCACACCCTCGCCTGCACCAACTTGTCGGAGAGAAAAGCCGGCGATCGGATCAACCTGGAGTCGGACCTTCTGGCAAAGTATGCCGAGAAGCTGCTCGGTCCCGTCAATCGGGGCTGAGCCTGCCCAGGCACGTCCCCAGCCGGGCGGTCACCTGATCATCGGACTCATCGGCGGAAGGGCCGGGAAGTTCGACCATCTCCACTTCGACCACGCTGAAAGGCACGGGGAGTCGGAAGCGGTCCCAGCTGGACAGACTCCAGGCGGAGGCGTGCCGGATGCCGAGGACGAGAAAAGGCGCACCGGTGAGACGTGCGAGCGCGGCCACCCCCGGCTTGACCACCCGTCGGGGTCCGCGTGGACCGTCGGGAGTCACTCCGGCATGGGAGCCCGCCCGGACCGCACGGGTCAAGGCGACGAGCGCCCCGACCCCTCCGCGATGGGAGGAACCGCGCACGGCGGAGACACCCATCATCCGATAGAAGGCCACGAGCCAGGCGCCGTCCTTGCTGGCGCTGATGAGGGCGGTGACCCTCCTGCCCAGGCAACGCTGCGCGACCAGCACGGTCACGAAAAGGTTCTCGTGCCAGAGGACGATGATCCGCGGACCGCCCGCATCTTCAACCCGTACGGGATGCGGGCGGAACCTCAGGGTAGCCAGCCAGAGACGCAACAGGACGGCCACCGGGGCGACCCAGACCCAGTGATACCAAGGCACCCTTGCGGGCGCTTCGGCGGACTGGTGGGCTGAAGTGGTCACGTCGCTTTATCCTTCAGCTCACGAAGCGTGACAATCCCCTAGTGCCCGGAAGGCCTTTTCCACGGCGTCCCGCGCAAGCAGGTGATGGAGCGGGCTGGCGAAAAGCGCGGGCTCGGTCGCGGCCCATGCGATGACTTCCGGGGGGCTGCGCCAGATCAGGGAGTCAACCTCGCTGCCTGAGGGGGCGGGACGCCAGTCACCCCGCACGACGTAGGTCCTCACGAACTCATTGCCGAGCTCCGGGTGACAGGGTGCGTAATCCACTTCGAGCAGATCGTCGGGGCTGAGCGCGATCCCGAGTTCCTCGCGGAACTCCCTGACGGCGGCCCGCAAGTAGGTCTCACCGGAATCGACATGGCCGGCGCAGGATGAACTGAGCAGCCCCGGCGACGAATCCTTGGCGTACGATCGGCGCTGCAGACAGACCAGGCCCCGGGAGGACGCCCAGAAGATGTGCACGGCACGGTGACGGAGTCCGAGGCGGTGGACTTCGCCACGCTCGGCCACGCCGATGATGCGGTCGTGCTCGTCGACGACGTCGAACCTCTCGTCGGGACTCTGAGCCGGGCGGACGACCCTCATGCGCGACCCAGGTCCATGATGACCGACCAGCGTCTTGTGAGCTCACGGTCGTGCTTCTTCCAGTCAGGATCCCATGCGGCCAGCTGGGCCCAGAACCGGTCGGAATGGTCCATGTGCCTGCGATGGGCCAGCTCGTGCAGGATCACATGGTCGTGCAGCTTGGGCGGAAGCAGCACCAGCCTCCAGTTGAGCGAAAGCGATCCGCTGGCTGAACATGACCCCCAACGGGACGTCTGGTCCCGCACGGTCACGTCGGCGAAGGCGACTCCGGTCGTGCGACCGAGCCTGGTCACCGCCCTGCTCAGTCCCTCCTCCGCGGCGCGGCGCACGGCCTTGGCGGCGGCGAGGTCACGCCGCTCCACGGGCAGCGCCAGCGTCACGGTGTCCTCCTCCCGGTCCATCCTCACGAAGATGCGGCCGGCGGTCTCGATGCGCACGTCCAGCAGACGGTCGTCATGGGTCATCCAGGGGAATCTCTCGAGATGCCGGAGCAGCGAAGGCTGCACGGCGCGAGAGCGGCCCAGGGCGCGCTCCAGCCAGCCGAGATTGTCCTTCAGGAAGGTGATCGCCGCGGCGTGGGTCGCATGGGGCGGATACGAAAGGACCACCTTGGGTCCGGGCTTCACGCTCAGACGCATCCGGAGCGAGCGCTCGGAGACCCTCGGCCAGACGTGAATCTCACGCCCGCCGACGTGCACCGTGATCGGCTGGCCGGCGCCCCGCATGGGTCAGGCGCCGCCCCCGCAGGCTTTCATCACCCGGTCGGTATGCCTCCGCAAGGCGGAGTCGGGATCGATGCCGGCGTCCCGGCAGGCGGCGACGAGCGCGAACAGGGCGCGTCCGGCGGAAGCCTCGTCGAGCCGGGCGGCCTCCGCCGCGACCTGCTGGCCGTCGACCGAGTCGCCGGGATTGAGGGACTTCTTCCGCACCTGCTTCCAGACTTCGCGCGCGCGGAGGATGGAATTGAGCGCCGGCGGCAGCTCCTTGAAAGGACCGGCGGCGGGGGCTCCTTTCTCCTTCAGCTTGATCTGCTCCCACTGGCGGATCACCGCCTCGGAGTCGGAGAGCCTGACGCCCTCGCCGAAGACGTGGGGATGACGCCGCACCATCTTCTCGTTCACCTCGCGGGCGACGGCGTCGAAATCGAACTTGCCCGACTCGGACGCCATCTGGGCGTGCAGCACGACGTGGAAGAGCAGGTCACCCAGCTCCTCCCTCAGGTTTGCGTCGTCCTCGCGGTCGATGGCCTGCAGGAGCTCGCAGACTTCCTCGACCAGACAGTCGCAGATGCTGCGGTGGGTCTGCTCACGATCCCAGGGGCAGCCGTCGGGAGCCCGGAGTCTGGCGGTGGTCCTGAGAAGCGCCTCGATGCCGGTCATGGGGCTAGGAGAACCCGCCCTGCGAGGGAGTCAAAACGATTGCCAGACTCCCCGGGCGGGCTTTCGGTGGTGCGTGGACCGGCTGACCGAAATCATGGACGCCAAGCGTCGGGAGATCGCCCACCTCGTGCGGCCCGTCACGGATGAGGAGCTCTCCTCCTTCCCCCGGCCCCGTGGTCCCGGTTTCCGCGCTTCCCTCGCCGTGCCAGGGCGTCTGACCGTCATCGCCGAGGTCAAGCGGGCCTCTCCCAGCGTGGGGACCATCCGCGCCGAGGTGGATGCTGTCGCTCAGGCCAGGCTCTACGCCGACGCCGGTGCGGAGTGCCTTTCGGTCCTCACGGAATCCGCTTACTTCAAAGGCTCGCTCGCCGACCTCGAGTCCGTGGTCAGGGATCAGTCCACGCGCGCCCGTCCCCTGCCCTGCATCCGCAAGGACTTCATGGTCCACCCCTGGCAGGTGCTTGAGGCCGCCCGGGCCGGAGCCCGTTGCATCCTCATCATCGTGCGTGGCCTGACCGACGCCGAGATCCGCCCCATCCATCATGCGGCCCGTCTCGCCGGGCTCGACGCCCTCTTCGAGGTCCATGACGAGCATGAGCTTGAGCGGGCCCTGCGTCACGACCCTGACATGGTCGGCGTGAACAACCGCAACCTTTCCACCTTCGAGATCGACCTGACCTTCGCCGAACGCGTGATCCCCCGCATGCCCGGCACGGTGCTCAAGGTGGCGGAAAGCGGCATCAAGACGGCCGAGGATGCGGCTCGGATGCGCGCCGCCGGCGCGGACGCGCTGCTCGTGGGCGAATCGCTCATGCGGACGACGGATCCCGCCGCCCTGCTGCGTTCCTTCCGCGGAGCATGAAGGAAGGCCCCCTTTCAGCCCGGGAGACCAAGGAACTGCTGTCGCGGCTGGGCCACCGCCCCAGGCATGCCCTCGGGCAGAACTACCTCGTCGACGGAAACATCGTCCGCAAGTCACTGGAGCTCGGAGACGTGAGGGCCGGCGACGTCGTCGTCGAGATCGGCCCCGGCCTCGGGACGCTGACGCGCACCCTTCTGACCGCCGGCGCCGAAGTCCACGCCGTCGAGGCCGACCCTGCGATGGCCGTCCACCTGCGTGAGTTCCTGGCCGAAAAGCTGGGACATGGATTCTTCCTTCTGGAGGGTGATGCAGTCGAAAGCCCGCTGGCCGACCTGCGCGATCCGGCGGACGGCTCCTTCAAGGTGATCGCCAACCTGCCCTATGCGATCTCGACTCCCTGGATGGATGCGCTGTGCCGGGGGCCTCACCCCTCGGTCATGGTGCTCATGCTCCAGAGGGAGGCCGCTGAGCGGCTGACCGCCCAAGTCGGCGGAGCCCATTGGTCGGCCGCCACGGCACAGGTGTCCTTGGCGTTTGAAAAAGTGCGCATCCACCCCGTGCCCGGACAGTCCTTCAACCCTCCGCCGAAGGTCGACTCCTGCCTGCTGGCGCTGCGTCGGCGTCCGGACGCGAAGCGGCTGAGCCCCCGCGCCCGCGAGGTTGCGCGCATGCTCTTCACCCTGCGTCGCAAGCAGCTCGGCGCCTCAGTGCGCACCCTTTTCCCGGAAGCTGCGGACGTCAGGGCTTGGCTGGCCGGACTCGGAGCCTACGGACTGGGACCCACTTCCAGGCCGCAGGAAGTGCCGGCCGAGGCCTGGCTGGGGCTGTGAGCCGGGTTGCCTTCCTCGGAAACCCTGCTCCATTCAGCCCATGCCCGTCAAAGTAGGCCTCGTCTCGCTCGGCTGCGCCAAGAACCTCATCGATTCCGAGATCATGATCGGTCACCTGGCCGGCGCCGGGATGTCCATGACGCCCGACGCCTCCGAGGCGGACGTCGTGATCGTCAACACCTGCTCCTTCATCGACGCCTCCAAGCACGAGGCCCTCGAGGCCATCTATGAGATGAGCGACGGCAAGGCCACCGCCCGACGCAAGGGGCAGAAGCTCATCGTGGCCGGCTGCATGTCGCAGCGCTACCAGGGCGCCCTCCCCGTCGTCGAAGGCGCCAAGGGCCGCGTGGAACTGCCCGCCGTGGACGCCTTCATCGGACTCGACCAGGTGGCCAACATCGTGCCGGTCATCCGCAAGGTCATGGGGGGCGAGGCCGGACGGACGGAGTTCCTGGCCAAGACCACCACCTACATCCCCGACTTCGACACGCCGCGCGTGCGTCTCACGCCGCGTCATGCCGCCTACGTCAAGATCGCCGAGGGCTGCAACCACCCCTGCTCCTTCTGCATCATCCCCCGCATCCGCGGCAGGCACCGCAGCCGGACCGTGGAGTCCGTGGTCAAGGAGGCCCGCCGGCTGGTCGCCGAAGGGGTCAAGGAGATCAACCTCATCTCCCAGGACACCACCTTCTTCGGCATGGACCGCTGGACCGACGCCCGGCCGGGACCCCGCAGCAAGGTCGACTCGTCCAAGGGGGAGTCCCTGGCCTCGCTGCTCCGTGAACTGGACCGGATCGAGGGTGATTTCTGGATCCGGCTCCTCTACACCCATCCGGCGCACTGGAGCGACGAACTGATCGAGACCATCGCCGCCTCACGGCATGTGGCCAGATACGTCGACATCCCCCTCCAGCACGTCTCCGACCGCATGCTGACCGCGATGCAGCGGGAGACCGACGGCGCCTACATCCGCGACCTGATCCGCAGGATGCGGTCCGGCATCCCGGACATCGCCATACGCACCACCTTCATCGTCGGCTTCCCCGGTGAGACCGAGGAGGACTTCACCGAGCTGCTGGGCTTCCTGGAGGAGGCCCGCTTCGACCGCGTCGGGGTCTTCAAGTACTCCAAGGAGGAAGGCACCAAGGCGGACCGCATGGACGGGCACCTCTCCGATGAGGTGAAGGCCGACCGCCACGCGCGGGCCATGACCTTGCTGCAGCGGCTTTCCAAGGAACGTGGCAAGTCCCAGGTCGGCCGACGCCTGCGCGTGCTCGTCGAGAGTCCGGGCGTCGCCCGCAGCGAAGGCGACGCGATGGAGATCGACGGCACGGTGCGCGTGCCCAGGACGCTCCCCGTCGGCGAATTCGCCGAGGTGACCGTCACCGGCGCCACCGAGTACGACCTGACCGCGAAGTGACTCAGGCCTCGGCGTCGCGCTCCTGGGCGGACTCGGAGGCCGCCGGAGAATCGCTGAGACGGATGAGCGCCTCGATTGAGGAGAAGTGCCGCGTCCAGTCCGTCATGTCCGGGATGTCGCCGACCACCGTCGAGAAGAGTTCTCGCTTCTCCTGCTTGAGCTCCTCGATGCGTTCTTCGACCGTGCCCGGGGAGATCATCCGGTAGATCAGCACCGGATTCTTCTGGCCGATGCGGTGGACACGGTCGACGGCCTGGGCCTCGACCGCGGGATTCCACCAAGGATCGAGCAGGAACACGTACTCCGCGGTGTTCAAGGTGATGCCGGTGCCGCCCGCCTTGAGCGAAGCGAGGAAGAGGGCCGGCCCACGGGTCTCCTTGAACTGCTCGACCGGGGCGGAACGGTCCTTGGTCTCGCCCGTCAGCTCGAAGACGGGCAGCTGGGGCAGCTCGCGCGCAAGCGCTGACTTGACGCGCTCGATCAGCGAGACGAACTGCGAGAAGACCACGGCCTTGGACCCGTTGGCCGCCACTTCGGCCAGTTTGGACATGAGCATCGTGACCTTGCCGGAGTGGGCGGAGGGACAGCCGGAATTGTCGGGCAGCAGGCCCGGATCGCAGCAGACCTGGCGCAGCCGCATGAGCAGCGTCAGCACCGAGGTGGCATCCCGGGACAGCAGTCCGGCCAGCTCGCCGGTGAGTCCGCTGCCCTGGGTGAGATGCTGGTAGAGGGCCCTCTGCTCGTGCGTGAGCGGGCAAGGAAGCATGACCTCCATCTTGGGCGGGATGTCGGCGGCCACGTGACGCTTGAGCCGCCTCAGGATGAAGGGGCTGACCTGCCTCCGGACCTTCCCCAGGCCGGCCTGCGGGTCCCGCAGCATCATGCGCTCAAAGTTGGCGCGCTTGCCGAGAAGTCCTGGCATGAGGAAACGGAAGATGGCCCAGAGGTCCGTGGGGCGGTTCTCCAAGGGCGTGCCAGTGATGGCGATGCGATGGTCGGACTGGATGAGGACGCAGGTCTGCGTCGTCTTGGATTCGGGATTCTTGATGGCCTGGGCCTCGTCGAGCACGGCGTAACCGAACCGCGCCTTGGGGAGCAGCTCGGCGTGACGCCTGAGCTGGGTGTAGCTGGAAACCCAGATGCGGACCTCGGGCCTGCGGGCGAAGTCATCGTCGGCGGTGAGCACGGAGGCGCTGAGCTCGGGGTGAAATCGGCGGATCTCGCCCAGCCAGACGGGGATGACGCTCGCGGGGCAGACGATGATGGACCTCTCTCCCGCGGGCCGCGAGGCCAGCAGGGCGAGCACCTGGATGGTCTTGCCGAGACCCATCTCGTCGGCGAGCAGCGGATGGGCGCCCAGATCGCAGAGGCGGCCGAGCCAGGCTACGCCCTTGGCCTGATACGGACGAAGATGGGCGGGGAGACGGTCGGACGGCTCGGGCTCCTGCAGCAGGCGGTCCTTCCACTCACGCAGGTCGTCGTTGAGCCGCAAAGCCCCGACCGCGGCATGGTCGAAGAGCGACAGCAGCAGGTAGCGCGGCACCTCGCCGTCCTTGGCTCTCCAGTCCTCGGAGAAATCGGCGACCGCAGCGTTGTAGGCCACGACGCCCTTGCCCGGGAGGATGACCGGACGGCCGCCCGCCTTGAGGAGAAGTTTCTGCTCGTCGGCGAGAAGACGGTGGCTGCCGGCCTTGAGCCGCCAGTTCAGCCGGAAGGACCTGCCGTCCTCGGTCGATTCCGCCTCGGCGTCGACCGCCACCTGGAGCTGTTCGTTGCGGAAAATGTTGAGGGCCTCCTCGCCGACGAGCTTGAAGCGCTTGCGCCAATCGCCGAGGTCTTCGCGCACGAACCGCTCGATCCGTCCGATGTTGTCGATCGCCCACTGTCCGGAAGCCTTCGCGTAGACGAAGCCGGCCCGATGGGCCACCGTGCTGAACCTGAAGAGCGTCTGGCGCTGCTCGTCCGAAAGTTCGTCGCCCGGAATCGCGCCCGGACCGAAGCAGTTGAGACTCTGGCCTCCACGTCCGGTCCATGCGGCGGCGGCGGTCAGCCCCTCCGAAGTCAGGATGAAGCTGACTTGAAGTTTGAGCGAGGTCTTGCTGCCGGTCTCCTTGCGTTCCGGCTCGGGCACGGCCTCCGCCGGTTGGACGGGGGCGGAATCGTCGATGGCGGGGATCTCGTCGGCGAGCAGTTCCTCCACCTCGTACATCGCGGCGATGGCGAACGGGGCGCCGTTCTCCTCCTCGGGCAGCGAGGTGCGCCATTCCAGCTGGCTGTCGGTGAGTTCGATGACGGCACGCACCGTCTGGGCGTCGGTCCGGGTCACCGCTTCGGCGGCATCGGGCCTCAGTTCCAGCGACCGGACCATGCCCTCCGTGTAGATGCGCCGCCCCTCCTCGAGATCGGCGGCCTCGAAGCAACCTTCCCAGTCCTCGGGCAAGGATGCGAACCACCTTTCCAAGGCTTCCGTGGAATAGGAACGGTTGGCGGGTCGCGGGGTGGACATCGACGCGTCTGTCAGCAAACCACTTCAAAAAGTGTGACTCAACCACCAATCTTGTGGATTTTTCCACACCCGTCTGGACTTGTAGGGCACGGACGGCAGATTAGTAAGAATGGGCGTCAATCGCTCATTAATTTTATGAAGCATCTCAGCGTAGGTTCCCGTTGGAACGCCGACCTCCTCGCTTCCTACCACGAGCAGTGGATGAAGGATCCGGCCTCGGTCGACTCGGAATGGAGGGCGTTCTTCGAAGGATTTGAGCTCGGCCTCAGTCTGCCGCCCAAGCCTTCCAAGGGGGGTGCGGGCTCATCCGCCGCCCCGGTGTCCGGAGATCTGACCGCACAGTACAAGGTGCTGGCCGCGATCCAGGCCTACCGGATGCTCGGACACCGTCAGGCCAAGCTCAGCCCACTGAACGAGCCCGTGCCTTGCCACGAGCTTACCGAACGCGCCCTCGGCCTCGAAGGCCTGCCCGCCGACCGCCCCTTCTTCACGGGCGACTTCCTGGGCGGCCAGAACCTCCCGCTTCCGGAAATCCTCAACCGACTGAAGTCGACCTATTGCGGCCCGCTGACCGTCGAGTACGCCCACATCCAGGACGGCGCGCGCCGTCGCTGGCTGCAGGAACGCGTCGAGAACGGCGGACTCACCGCGTCCTTCGGACCGGAAAAGCGCCGCGCCTTCCTGCGCACCATGGTGCAGGCAGAGCAGTTCGAACGATTCCTCCATCGCACCTTCGTGGGCGCCAAGCGGTTCTCCATCGAAGGCGGAGAATCCCTGATGGTCGCCCTGGAGACCCTCGTGGACAAGGCCCCGGGCGCCAAGGTGACCGACATCATCCTCGGCATGGCCCACCGAGGCCGTCTCAACGTGCTTGTCAACTTCTGCGGCAAGAAGGCCGAGGCGCTCTTCAAGGCCTTCGACGAGAAACACCTGCCTGACACCTCCGGTGGCGACGGTGACGTGAAATACCACCTCGGCTACGAAGGGGAACGCAACGTGGGCTCTTCCAAGGTGGCCGTCACGCTCGCCTACAACCCGAGCCACCTCGAGGCCGTCAACCCGGTCGTGCTCGGCCGTGCGCGCGCCCGGGCCGACGTGCAGGAGGCGCCCCGCTCATCCCTGCTTCCGGTGCTGATCCACGGCGACGCCGCCTTCGCAGGACAGGGCGTGGTCATGGAGACCCTCAACCTCGCCGCGCTCAGGGGCTATTCGGTCGGCGGCACCGTCCATTTCGTCAGCAACAACCAGATCGGTTTCACCACCGCGCCCGACGAGGCCCGTTCCGGCAACCACTGCACCGAGATCGCGAAGTTCGTCGAAGCCCCCGTGCTCCACGTGAACGGAGACGATCCCGATTCCGTGGCCCTCGCCGCCGAAATCGCCTTCGACTACCGCCAGAAGTTCGGCGCCGACGTGGTCGTGGACATCGTCTGCTACCGCCGCTACGGACACAACGAGACGGACGAGCCGCTGTTCACCCAGCCCATCCTCTACAAGACCATCGCCTCCTTCCCCTCCCCCTGCGAGGTCTACGCCAGGCGCCTCATCGAGACCAAGGCCGCTCCGGACGGCGAGCTCGTCGCCCTCCGCACCGAGATCGACGTGCTGCTCAACGCCGCCCTCGACCGCGCCCGCGCCTCGCTCAACGCCGACCTCGAGGCGCGCAAGGACCAGGCGCCTTCGCTGCGGCCCTTCCAGTCCCCCTACTCCCACGAGGCCGACACCGCCGTCCCCGTGGGCCTCATCGAACGCGTGGCGCCCTGCCTCTGGGAGATGCCGCCCGACTTCACCCCCAATCCGAAGATCAAGCGGATGCTGGACATCCGTGCCGACGCCTACCGTTCAGGCTCCAACTACGACTGGAGCCTCGGCGAAGGGCTCGCCTTCGGGACGCTCCTGGCTGAAGGGCATCCGGTGCGCATCTCCGGACAGGACTGCGAGCGCGGCACCTTCTCCCATCGCCACGGCGTGCTGCATGACCCCTCGAACGACGCGGAGTACGTGCCGCTCTCCGCGGTGGGCGGCGCCGGCATCGAGTTCGTCAACTCATCGCTCTCCGAATACGCCGTGCTCGGCTTCGACTACGGCTACTCGCTGGAGTCTCCTGACGCGCTCGTGATCTGGGAGGCTCAGTTCGGAGATTTCTCCAACGGCGCGCAGATCATGATCGACCAGTTCATCGCCTCCGCCGAATCCAAGTGGGCGCAGACGAGCGGACTGGTGATGCTCCTTCCCCACGGCTACGAAGGCCAGGGTCCGGAGCATTCCTCGGCCCGGCTGGAGCGCTTCCTGCAGCTCTGCGCCGAGAACAACATCCAGGTGGCCCAGCCCTCGACGCCGGCCCAGCTCTTCCACGCCCTGCGGCGTCAGGTCAAGGCCGAGCACCGCAAGCCGCTCGTCGTGATGACCCCCAAGAGCCTGCTCCGTCACAAGTCCTGCGTCAGCGCGCTGGAGGATTTCACCGCCGGAGGTTTCCGTGCGATCCTGCCCGACCAAGGAGACGTCAAGGCGGCCCGTCGTCTGCTGCTCTGCTCGGGCAAGGTCTACTTCGAGCTCGAGGCCGAGAGGGCCCGGCTCGGTGACGCGGGCACGGCGATCGCCCGGGTGGAGCAATTCTACCCCTTCGACGCCGAAGCGCTGAGACGTGCGCACCAGGACGCAGGGTCCCCGACCCAGGTGGTCTGGGTCCAGGACGAGCCCCGCAACATGGGGGGCTGGGGCTTCGTTTCGGAGCAAATCGAGTCCGCCTTGGGCATCCGTCCAAAGTATGCGGGACGTGACGCAGCAGCATCACCCGCAGTCGGTTCCCTTTCAGTCCACAAGATCGAACAGGCCGACGTCATCAGGCAGGCATTCTCGGCCTGACCGCCCCTGGAAAGTTCAAAAAGCGGCCTTGGGCGCCAAAAATCGCCCATTTTCCATTGAAATCTGACCCTGCAGGGGTAAATCAGCACTGTTCATCTTCATGGCTGTCGACGTCAAAATCCCTCCTTCTGGCGAATCCATCACGGGGGGTCTGCTGTCGACCTGGCTCGTGAAGGACGGTGATGCGGTCCGCAAGGGCCAGCCGCTGTTCTCTTTCGAAACCGACAAGGTGACCTCCGAGGCGACCGCTGAGGTGGATGGTCGGATCACCATCAAGGTGCCCGCCGGAACGGAAGTCCTCGTCGGTCAGGTGGTGGCCGCCATCGAAGCCGGAGCTGCCGGCAACGCCCCCTCGCCCGCCGCCGCGCCTGTCGCCACGACCGCTCCGGCGTCCGTCCCCGTCGCCAAAGTCACGCCCGCACCCGCCGCGATCGCATCCAAGTCCGGCCCTGCGGCTGAGATCTCCCCCGCCGTTCGCAGAATCGCTGAGGAATCCGGACTCGATCCCGCCGCCGTCCAAGGCACCGGTAAGGCCGGCCGCGTCACGAAGGGGGACATGCTGGCCGCCCTGGCCGGAGGCGCTTCCGTCGCCAAGGCTTCCGCGCCCTCCGCGCCCTCCGCGGCCGCCGCCGCGCCCGCGTCTTCCGCGGCGCCTGCCGTCATTCCTTCCCGCGACGGACGCACCACCCGTCGCAAGATGTCCCCGCTCCGCAAGAAGATCGCCGAGCGTCTCGTGCAGGCCAAGTCGGAGGCCGCCATGCTCACCACCTTCAACGAGGTGAACATGGCCCCAGTCATGGAGCTGCGCAAGCGTCACGGCGAGGAGTTCCTCAAGAAGCACGGCGTCAAGCTGGGCTTCATGTCCTTCTTCGTTAAGGCCGCCGTGCGCGCCCTCAAGGAGGTCCCGCAGGTCAACGCTCAGCTCGATGGCGAGGAAATCGTGGAGAACAACTTCTACGACGTGGGCGTGGCGGTGGGCACGGACAAGGGGCTCATGGTCCCCGTCGTCCGTGACTGCGACCAGCTGACCTTCGCGGGCATCGAGAAGGCGATCGTCGACTTCGGCAAGCGCGCCCGCGACGGAAAGATCCAGCTGCCCGAGCTCCAGGGAGGCGTCTTCACGATCTCCAACGGCGGCATCTACGGGTCCATGCTCTCGACCCCCATCCTCAACCACCCTCAGGCCGCGATCATGGGCCTGCACAACATCGTCGAACGCGCGGTCGTGGAAAACGGACAGATCGTCATCCGGCCGATCATGTACCTCGCCCTCTCCTATGACCATCGCATCATCGACGGCAAGGAGGCCGTCACCTTCCTCGTGAAGGTGAAGCAAGCGATCGAGGATCCCCAGCCCCTGCTCTTCGGCATCTGAACCCGCCCCATACACCCCCCTTCCAACCCATGTCTCAGCTCGATCTCGTCGTAATCGGTTCCGGACCCGGAGGCTACGTGGCCGCCATCAAGGCCGCGCAGCTCGGCCTCAAGGTGGCCTTGGTCGAAAAGGATCCCAGCCTCGGCGGCACCTGCCTCAACGTCGGCTGCATCCCTTCCAAGGCGCTCCTGCACTCCACCGAGGTCTGGCACCTCGCCCGCGAAGGCAAGAAGCACGGCCTGCAGGGCGCCGAAAAGCTGACCTTCGACGTCCCGGCCATGATGGCCAACAAGGACAAGGTCGTCGCTCAGCTCAACAAGGGCGTGGAGTTCCTCACGACCAAGCGAGGCATCGAAATCGTCCGCGGGCTCGGACGGCTCGGCAAGCAGGGCCAGGTGCTCGTGCGCGGCGCGGCCGGGGACCGCACGCTTGAGACCAAGAACGTCCTCATCGCCACCGGCTCGGTGCCGATCGAGCTCCCCTTCATGAAGTTCGACGGCGAGACCGTCATCTCCTCCGACCAGGGCATCGCCCTCCCCTCCGTGCCCGAACGCATGGTCGTCGTCGGAGCCGGCGCGATCGGCCTCGAGCTGGGCAGCGTCTGGGCCCGCCTGGGATCCCAGGTGACCGTCGTCGAGATGCTCACCGGCATCTGCGGTCCGTCGTACGACCCTGACATCGCCAAGGCCGCGCAGACGGCCTTTGAGAAGCAGGGCATCAAGTTCGAGCTCGGAGCCAAGGTCACCGGCGTCAAGAAGAGCGCCGCCGGAGTCGCGCTGACCGCTGAGCGCGACGGCAAGGTCCTGGAGTTTCCCGCCAACCGCATCCTCGTGGCCGTCGGTCGGAAGGCCAACACCACCGGACTCGGCGCCGTCGAGGCCGGCCTCAAGCTCGATGAGCGCGGCCGCGTGGTCATCGACTCCCA
>CAZRPB010000003.1:0-27102 GCA_964601955.1 uncultured Klebsiella sp.
CGGCGTCGGCGGCGGGCGCGGCGCCTGCGACAGGAGCGGCTCCGGCGGCGGGCTCGGCGGCGGCCTCCTCTTCGGCCATCTCGGAGCAGACGACGACGACGCGCTTGGGGTCGCCGGGGAAGGTGATGCCGGCGGGAGCCTTGAGCTCACCGACGTGGATGGACCCGTTGACCTTGAGGTCGGTCACGTCGACGGAGATGAATTCCGGAAGGTCCTTCGGGAGGCAACGCACCTTGACGGTCTGGGACACGACGGCGAGCGTGCCGCCCTCGGTCTTGACGCCGTAAGCTTCGCCCACGAGGTGGACGGGGATGGCGGCGGTCATGGGCGACTCGCGGTCGATCTCCATGATGTCGATGTGCAGGAACTTCTGGGTGATCGGGTGGCGCTGGAACTCCTTGATCAGGGAAAGCATCTTGGCGCCGTCCACCGTGAGCTCGATGAGGGCGGCGGCGTTGCCCTTCGCGCGCATGAGGTCACGGAAAGCCTCCTGGGCGACGCTCACGCTGCGGTTGCCGGACTTGCCGTAGATGATGGCGGGGATGGACCCTTCCTGACGGAGACGACGGGAAGGCCCGCGGCCGTTGCCGGCGCGGCTGGAGACATTGAGACTGAGCTGCTTCATGTGGTTAAAAAAGGGACTTTTGGTGCCTGACCAGTTGCGGGCCCGCTGTCAGCGGCCGCCCCTGTCTCAGGGAAAGGAAGGTTCAACTTGGTATCGGAAAGACGCTTGGCAAGGCCAAAAGAAAAGGGGCCCGCAGGCCCCTTTTTCATGCTCTTGAGGGAAGTCTCAACGGTAGGTGGCCATCCACTCGACGATGTCGGCCACGTCCTGGGCGGTCAGGCCGAGCTGGTCAGCCGAGAGCATCAGCGAGCGGGTCATGCGGGACTGTCCGGCCATGCGGTCACGCGGCACCATCTGGGTCGCGCCTCCCGTGGAGATGATGACCAAGGGGTCGTTGCCGGAAAGAAGCCGGCCGTCGATCTGTCCCGCGTTCTTCTTGAGACGCACCGTCACGCCCTCGTAGCCCAGCGCGATGGCGTCGGAAGGCTCGACGATGGAGCGGACCGCGGCCTCCCTGCCCTGCCGGTCCACGAAGCCCTTGAGCTCGGGGGCGTAGGAACCGGGACCGTTGCCGCCGACCTGGTGGCACATGGTGCAACGCTGCACGAGCTGGGCGCCGCGGGAGGCGTCACCCTGCTTGGCGAGCACGTCCTTGACGGAATAGGCGGGCGCGGCGGCCGGCTCGGGCACGACGACCGGAGTCACGACGATCTTGGCGGGGTCGTAGACGCCGGCCTTCTTGAGCTCGGATCGCACGTCGAACTCGGACCAGGAGCCGGTCATGCGCATGAGCGCCCAGCGGGCGGCCTCATCCTTGACCGGCGAACCTTCGGCCGAGAGCGCGATGGTGGCCAGGGCGGCCTCGCGGCTCTCGATGAAGGAGATGGTCTCCAGCGCCAGCGAACGCTGGGCGGCGTCGAGCTTCGGGGACCCGGCGCGGGCGCGCAGGTCGGCGAGCGCGTCGGCGGGATGCAGGATCCAGGCGATGCGGGCGAGCTGGGGGCTCCAGGCTTCGGCGGAGGGGGCGGCCAGCGCCTTGCTCACGGCGGACCAGACGGCGTCCTCCTTGCCGCGGGCGGCGATGCCGAAGGCGGCGACGGAATTCTTGTCGGCGACGTCCAGGCGACGCGCGAGCTCGACGATGACCGGGAGCGCCTTGTCGGCCGGCGCGCCGAGCAGGGACGTCGCGACGTCACGGCGCACGGCCACGTCGGCGTCGGAAGCCAGCGCGGCGGCGATCGGCAGCGGGTCATGGCCGGCGGCACGCAGGGCGCGGAAGGCGAGCTGGCGCTGGACGGGGTCGGCGTCCTTCAGGCGTTCACGCGTGCGGGCCACGCCTTCCTCGCCGAGATGCGGCAGCAGCCAGACGGCGCGGGCGGCCACGTAGGGGTTGGCGTCGCGCAGGAGCTCGAGCGTCTCGGGCAACGCCTTCGACCCGAAGGCCTTGAGCGCGTTGAAGCCGAGGTGACGTACGTGCACGGCGGGATTGCGCAGCGCGGCCACGGCTCCGGCGGGCGTGGCGAGGTCGAGGCGCGGCACGACGGACTTGAAGCCCTTGGGAGCGATGCGGTAGATGGCGCCGGTGCAGGTGTCGTCCAAGGTCTGGTGACCGCCGACGCGGGAGTCATACCAGTCGGCGACGTAGACGGCGCCGTCGGGCCCGACGGTCACGTCAGAAGGCCGGAACAGGATGTGCTGGGCGGGCGCCTGGTCGGTCTTGATCTTGTGGAAGTCGGTGCCCTGGAACTCGCGGGCCGGGTTGGAGGTGATGAAGTCGCCGCGGGTGCGCTCACTGAGGGCGAACGAGCCCTTCTCCGGACGGAGCTTGTAGGAGAGCACGGTGTTACGGGAAGGCTCGCAGTTGAGAAGCGTGCCGATCCAGGCGTCGCCGAGGGCTCCGTTCTCATAGACGGTGATGCCCGTGGGGGAGCCCGATCCGTAGACGTCGCCGACGTCCATGGTGTCCGGATCGTCCTGACGCCAGTGGGCGCGCGGGGTGGGCTGTCCGAGCCGACGCACCGAGCCGTAGCCTTGGGAGGAGTAGGTGGTGTAACCGGCGGTGCCTCGCTCCATGATAAAGGAGGTGCGGCAGCTGCTGGAGTCGTCGTTGTCCCCCTGGAAGAGGTCGCCGAACGAGGACGGGAAGTGCTCGTAGCTGTTGCGGTAGCCGTTGCCGATGATCTCCGCGCCGGAGCCGTCGAGGTTCATGCGGGCCGAGAATCCGGAGGACCAGACGAAACCGTCGTCACTGGGCTTGCCGGCCTCGGCCTTGGCGTCGAAGGGCCAGGCGCCGCCGCGCTGGTCGACGTAGCCGCTGGCAATGCGGAAGGTGCGGCCGGACCTGTCCTTGAAGACGGCCCCGCAATTGCCGGCGTTGAGGTAGAACTTGCCGTCGGGACCGGTGACGAGCGCGTGGAGGGAGTGGTCGTGATCCTGTCCGCCGAAGCCCGTAAGGAACTCCTCACGACGGTCGACGGAGGGGTCGAACTTGCCGTCACGGTTGACGTCGGTGAACTTGTGGATGGTCGGCGCGTGGGAGACGTAGATGACGTTGTCGATCACCGCGATGCCGAGGGGCGAGGTCCAGGAAGGATCCTGGACGAAGGTCTGAACGGAGTCCGCGACCCCGGTCCCCTTGGTGTCGCTGAGCACGATGACGCGGTCGCCTTCGGGACGACGCTTGCCGCCCTTGTTGTAGACGCGGTAGTTGACGCCCTCGTTGACCCAGAGACGTCCCTGGGCGTCGAAGTCGATGTTGGTCGGATTGGCCAGCATCGGCGAGCGGGCCCAGAGCGTGACCTCGAGACCGTCGGGCACCTTGAACATGCCAAGGGGAAGCGAGCCGCCTTCGGAGGGCTTGTAGGGCTCGGGCGGAGGCCGGTCGGTCGGTGCGGGTTTCGGAGCGGCGACCAGGGAAGCGGCGGCCAGCAGGAACAGGGCGTGACGGGGCATGGGGAGAAGATGTTACTACACTCCGGGGACCCGCAAGTTCCAGCCTATCTTTGCGGGAGGAACCGTCAGGACCACCAGCGGCGAAGCACGTCGAAATCCCGACGCGTGGCCTCGACGGCCTCCTTGACGTGGGATGAATCCGACACGGAGCCCTTCAGATACTCGACATGGAGGCAGACCGGGCCGGCGAACCCGGCTTCTCGGAGACGAGACACGGACTCAGGCGCGACTTGTCCGGCACCGAGCGGACAGCCCTCGGGCACCCTGCCCTTCCATGTGAAGTCCTTGAAATAGGCCATGCCGATCCGCTCCGAGGCCAGCTTCAGTTCATTGGGCCAGGAGAGCCCTCCCTCGACCGTGACGTGGAAAAGGTCGAAGGCCCAGGCAAGGTCGGAGGCCGGATGATCGCGCATGAGCGTGGCCATGTCCCAGATGCCGGCTCCGACGTACTTGGCGCCGGAGTGGTTCTGGTAGCAGGGCTGGATGCCGACTTCTCGGGCCAAGGCGACAAGGTCCTTGAGACGCGCCCGGATCTCCTCGAGCTGAGTCCAGTGGGAACGGCCCGGCTCATAGGCGTACCACTTCATGCGGAAACGACGGATGCCCAGGGCGCGCGCCGTGCGCAGGACCTGCTCCGTACGGGACGACTGCTCGACGGCGTTGATGTCCGTGGTCAGCATCGTGATCGCCAGCCCGCGGGCGCGGAGGGCCTCGACCAGACGGGGCAGACCGTCCTCGACCGCCGTCGGCTCGACGTGGCCTCCTTTGCGCACGGGAGCCTCGACGCCGGCGAAACCGAGTTCGGCGACGATGTCGGCCACACGCTCGAAGGGCAGTCCGACGAGATGCTTGGTGAAGACGCTGAACTCGGGCGCCTTGCGGGAGGCGTCGGCCCCCAGCAGCGGCGAGAAAGCGGCGGCCCCGGCCAAGCCGGCGGCGTTACGAAGCAGGGCCCGACGCGAAAGCATCAGGTCACTTCCTAACGATGCGCTTCACCTGACCGGCGAGGCTCGCAACCAGGACGTCACCGTTGGAAGGGTCGTGCCCGAAGCCGGCCACGGTGATGTCCTTGGCGATCTGCTCGGACTGCCATCCGGACCCCTTCTTGTGGAGCGCGAAGATTCGACCCGAGGCGAAGTCGCCGAAGACGTAGGCACCTTCGAGACCGGGAACCCGGGCGCCCCGGCAGACGACGCCGCCCGTGACCGAATTGCCCAGCTTGCGATCGTACTCGTGGATCGGCGCCTGGAACTTGGAGACGGCATGGTCACCCTTGCCGGGCATGCCCTTCTTTCCGGAGGGGTCCTTCTTGTTGAAAGTGTGGTCGCCCTCCAGAACGGACCATCCGTAGTCGCCTCCGGGGACGAGGATGTTGATTTCCTCGAACAGGTTCTGGCCGACATCGCCGGCGAAGCAGGTGCCGGTCTTGGGGTCGAAGGAGAACCTCCAGGCGTTGCGCAGACCCGTCGCCCAGATTTCAGTCCGGACCTTGGAGGGGTCGACGGGCTGCCCGCGGTGGGAGGTCACGCCGACGAAGGGGTTGTCCCCCGGCACCAGGTAGGCGGGCTCACCGGAGGGGAGCTTGCCGACGGACTCATGGGGGTTGGGAGGCAGATTGCCCGACTTGCGATCGACATCGATGCGGAAGACGGCGGCCAGGAAACGGTCGGCGATCTGCCGCCCGGAATCGAAGGGGTCGCCACCACCGCCGCCGTCGCCGGCAGAGATGTAAAGGCAGCCGTCCGGACCGAAGTGGATGTCCCCGCCGTTATGGTTGCCGGCAGGGTCCAGCTGGCTGATCAAAACCTGCTCACTGGAGGGGTCGACCTGGAGGGTGGAAACATCCTTCAGGCGGAAACTTGAGACACGCTGGTGAAGCTTTCCTTCAACCTTAAGACTGTAATAAACAAAGACTTGAGGATTATTCAGGTAATTGGGGTGCAGAGCGACCCCGAGGAAGCCTGACTCCCCTTGCGTCTCCAGTTTGCCATCCCTCGGCTCGGTGATGTCAAAGACCTTCCGCTTGGACTGGGACGCCTTGCCCACCCCTTCCACGACCTGGAGAGTTCCGTTCTTCTCGACCACCAGAAGGCGGTCCTTGGCGCCGGGCACCGGACTGATGGCCACCGGCTGGTTGAAGGTCAGCTTGCCGAAGGCAGGCTCGAGGGCGACCTCGGCCGGAAGACGGAGGGCCAAGGCGAACAGGGTGACGAGGGTGAGGCGCATGGGGTTCGGGGGACGCACACATTGCTGTCGGGTAAAACTTTTTTTGCAAGCCAGACGCCCCGGAGGCGAACTTGTCCGAGCCCTTATTTTTCGCTGGTTTTACGCTTCGGCATCCATACAACCAGAGACGCATCACTGCACAACCCAACACACAACATGTCCAAAGCCCTCACCAAGTCCCAGATCGCCGGTGCCATCGCCGAGAAGGCCGAGATCTCCAAGAAGCAGGCCGCCGCGATCCTCGAGATCATCGCCTCGCTCGCCTACAAGAACGCGAAGAACTCCTTCACGCTCCCCGGCCTCGGCAAGCTCGTCCTCGTCCACCGCAAGGCCCGCCTCGGCCGCAACCCCGCGACCGGCGAGACCATCCAGATCAAGGCCAAGAAGGTCGTGAAGTTCCGCGTGGCCAAGGCCGCGAAGGACGCGATCCTCGGCGCCAAGTAATCCTCGCGAGATTCCGCAACGAGGGCGTCCCCACGGGGACGCCCTCTTCGTTTGTACGTCCGCCGTCGCGCTCAGCGGTTAGGCTTGCCGCCGCAGGCGCGGTGCTGGTTGTATCGTCACGCGCACGGCCCGAGTGGCGAAATGGCAGCCGCAGCTGACTCAAAATCAGCCGTCCTCGCGGACATGAAGGTTCGAGTCCTTTCTCGGGCACCGCGCGCCTCAGAGCAGAGCCAGGGCCAGCGCCGCAAGCGCGGCGGCCAGCACGGGCGCGCATCCGCGCGAAGTGACCTTCTCTCGCCACGACATGCCGGTGCCCGGAGCGCCGACGGTCACGTGCGTGCCGTCCTTGCCGACGTTCACCGTCGCTCCGGGACGGCCCGCCGAAACCGAGACCCCCGTCTTCGAGACGTTGATCCGGAAGAGCCGGCCGAGCGGGATCGTGCGACGGAATCGAAAACCCATGGCGGACATGATGCCCTTTCAGCCGGAGAAATCCAGCGGGAGAACCAGGGACTATGACACACGGGCCTAGGAGCGGGGGCTTGCTTTCTCAGGACGGAAGGCCCATCATCAGGACAGTTCATTCGCAGACCATCACGAGCAGCCAGTCCCTCCGGACGAAGCTGCACCAACCGAGCCCGCAAGGGACACGGTGGTTTCCGAAGCCGCAAGGCGACGGGATGCGGGCCCCAGGGCCAAACCTCAAATCCGGCTAGTCCGGTCGTGATGCGGAACGAGTGCTTTCCCACACACGACCATGATCAACGCCACCGAACACGCCGACGCCCGCCGCTCCCTCCGGATCGACGAGCACAACCCCCTGCACCACCTCTGGAACAACAACGGGACCTGGTGGGTGCACTACACCGAGCACCTGCCCGATTTCACCAAGCGCCGGGTCCGGCGCTCGCTGGGCACGCGGGACCAGGAGGAGGCGGTGCGCCGACGCGACGCCCTGCTCGGGCGGTCCTGAACCCCGCAACCCTCTTCAGAAGCGGGCTCCCACGCGTGCGCCGACGCCCCAGATCGGCCTGACCTCGAAGGAGGACATCGAGTCACCGGCGTGATAGAAGCTGTGCCTTGCGAACGGCACGTACTCCGCCTGCGCCCGCACGAACCAGGTGCCGGAGCGCTCAAGGAACTGGGTGACGCCGACGCGCAGGGGCACCTCGCCCACGCTCAGGCCCCTGCCGCCATAGGCCGCGTCGGAGAGCTTGAACATCAGGGTCTCGTACATCACGGAGAAATCTCCGGTCGTGGAGCGGTCGGCCGTGTGTCCGCGGAAGATGATTCCGTTCTGCAAGCCCGTGGCTCGCAGTTCGACTTCGCCGAATGAACATGGACGCCAGACGGCCTTGAGGTAGGGCACGGGCAGGGGCGACCTTTCGAACCGGTCCTGCAGGATCAGGCCGAGGGCGACGTCGGTCTCCTCGTCAGGCGCCCAACGCCAGGCACCGCCCAGACCCCAACGGAAACCTTCGCCGAACGAGACGCCGTCCTCCCGGGCCGACTCGAGACCGTAGATGAGCTGGAAGGAACCCCACTGCCGGAACCCCGTGAGAATCAGGTCGGTGGTGTCGCGATAGGCGCTGTCAGTTCCGGCGATGGCGCCCCCGAAACGGTTGGCGTAGGCGTAATACTCGAGGTCGATGGCCATGACCTCGTCCCTGTAGATCGCCTCGAAGCCCGTGCGAGACCGCCCGAATGAGCCGCTGGCTGCGTTGCCCGTGACGGTATCGTCGCCTCGACGCTGCCAGTCAGCCATGACGAGCCAGTGCTTGGCAGGCTGCTCTGCGGCGCCGAGGCATGAACAAAGAAAGGCAAGTTGCACAACTTTGAACACGCTGCTTGGGGTCATGTTTTCCTTATGCCAGACGAAGCCCAATGAATCAAGCAGGTTGCCCCAGGTGAGCGATTATTGGCACACAAGATGCTTACCTTTGGGCATGCTGCTTATTTCTGCCGCTCCCAACGCAGGCGACAACGCCTGGGTTCTCGTCAGCGCCGCCCTGGTGCTGATGATGTGCATTCCCGGGCTGTTCCTTTTCTACGGAGGACTGGTTCGAGCCAAGAACGTCCTGTCGGTGGCCGCGCAGTGCGTCGCCCTCACCGCGCTGGGTCTCCTGATGTGGTGGGCATTCGGCTACTCGCTGGTGTTCGGCAAGAGCTTCGCCGGCACGGCCCTGGGCCATGCCTTCGGAGGTTCCGAGCACTTCGGACTCAGGGGCCTCGGCGCGGAGTCGAGCGCCTATGACGCCCGCATCTCCTCGGGGACCTTCGCGCTCTTCCAGGCGATGTTCGCGGCCATCACGCCGGCCCTGATCGTCGGAGCGGTGGCGGAACGCATGAAGTTCTCGGCGGTCATGCTGTTCTCCGCATTCTGGACCTTGCTCGTCTATTACCCGGTCGCCCATGCGGTCTGGGGCGCCTCGGGTGACTTCGCCGGACTGGCCAACGCCGAGGCGGGATTCAAGGCGGCGGACTTCGCCGGAGGCATCGTGGTGCACATGACCTCCGGCTGGTCCGCGCTCGTCCTTTGCATGCTGGTGGGACCTAGGCTGGGCTTCGGCAGGCACGCGATGCCGCCGCACAGCATGGTGCTCTGCGTCCTCGGCACGGGCCTGCTCTGGGCGGGCTGGTACGGCTTCAACGCGGGCTCGGCCCTCGCCGCCGACGGCGTGGCCGTGCAGGCCTTCATGACCACCACGCTGGGGGCCTCGGCGGCCACGCTGGTCTGGGCGGCGGTCGAACGCGTCCACCGAGGCAAGTCCTCCGTGCTCGGCCTGTGCTCGGGCGCGATCGCCGGTCTTGCCACCGTCACGAACGCGGCTGGATTCGTCTCCGCGGGGTCGGCCGTGCTGATCGGGTGCGTCGCCGGAGCGCTCTCCTACGCCGCCTGCTCCGTACTCAAGCCGAAGCTCGGCTATGATGACGCCCTCGACACTTTCGGCGTCCACGGCGTCGGCGGAACCATCGGCGCGCTGGCTACGGCCCTCCTGATGGACGCTTCGGTCAATCCGGCCGGAGGCGCGCTGGCAGGCAAAGGGCTGCTCTCCGGACAGCTCGCCGCCATGGCGGCCTGCGTGATCCTCTCCTGCTCCCTGACATGGCTGATCGCCAAATTGGTGGAGAAGACCGTCGGACTCCGTCCCACGGAGGAGGAGGAGTCGCAGGGCCTGGACATCGCCGACCACGGCGAAGAAGGATATAACAACCATTGAGCCGGGTTACTTCGGAGAGGGATGGGTGTTTTTGAGCATCAAATCCGCCGCCAAGGTTTGTTTTTGTTCAGTTTGGAGGGCGGTTGACCGCGGCAAGCGATTGGCACGGGGGGTGCGAAGTGATGGATGCCATGACATCCCTGCTCCGAATCCTCCCCAGCCTCGCCCTGGCGGCAGTCCCCTGCCTGTCCTGGGCGCAGGCCGCTGCTGCCGCGGCACCGGCTGAACCTGCGAAACCCGCTCCCGCCGCCGCCTCGCTCGAACAGAGGGTCGGTGACCTCGAGGCCTACGTGAACAACGTCGGCCCCAAGGCGGGGGATGACAAGGTGGCCGCCGGTCCGATCGCCGCCACCGCGGGCCCCGGTCACAACGCCTTCATCATGGTCTGCGCGGCCCTGGTGCTCTTCATGACCCTTCCCGGACTGTTCCTCTTCTACGGAGGCTTGGTGCGTTCGAAGAACGTGCTCTCCGTCGTCGCGCAGTGCTTCGGCCTGGCAGGACTTGTCGCCATCCTCTGGTGGGCCTTCGGCTACTCACTGGTCTTCGGCAAGAGCTTCGACGGAACAGCCCTCGGCAAGGTCTTCGGCGGAAGCGAATTCTTCTTCCTCAACGGCGTCGGAGCCGGCCCCAACGGAGACTACGCCTACTGGATCTCCCAGAACGTGTTCTCGATGTTCCAGCTGATGTTCGCGATCATCACGCCCGCCCTGATCGTGGGCGCCATCGCCGAGCGCATGAAGTTCTCCGCGGTCATGCTCTTCATGACCGGCTGGATGTTCCTGGTCTACTTCCCGATGGCCCACCACATCTGGGGCATCACCGGTGAGATGAACGGCGTCTGGAACGCCAAGGCCTCCATCAAGGCGATCGACTTCGCCGGAGGCACGGTCGTCCACATGACCTCGGGCTGGTCCGCCCTGCTGCTCTGCATCATCCTCGGACCTCGCATCGGCTTCGGCAAGCGTCCCCTGACCCCGCACAGCATGGTGCTCTGCGCCATCGGCACCGGCATGCTCTGGGTCGGCTGGTACGGCTTCAACGCCGGCTCCGCCCTCGCAGCCGACGGCGTCGCCGCCCAGGCCTTCATGACCACGACCCTCGCCGCCGCGGTCGCCGCCTTCACCTGGGCCGCCCTGGAGTGGATCCTCCGCAAGCACGCCAGCATCCTCGGACTCTGCTCCGGCGCGGTGGCCGGCCTCGTGGTGGTGACGCCCGCCGCGGGCTTCGTGACCGCCAGCTCCGCCGTCCTCATCGGCGTGCTCGCCGGAGTGGTGCCCTTCTTCGCCGTGGTCTACCTCAAGGCCAAGCTGAAGTATGACGACGCCCTCGATACCTTCGGCGTGCACGCCGTGGGCGGAACCTTGGGCGCCATCCTCACCGGCATCCTCGCGACGGCCGACGTGAACGGAAACCTGAACACGAACCTCAAGGACATCGTGGGCAAGTCCCTCCTCACCGAACAGCTCAAGGCCATCGCCGTGACTCTGGCCATCTCCCTGGTCGCCACCGCGATCCTCGCCTACGTGGTGAAGGCGGTCGTCGGTCTCCGTCCCTCGGAGGAAGACGAGGCCAAGGGTCTGGACATCACCGACCACGGGGAAGAGGGCTACAACTTCAACTCCTGAGGCGGACAAACCGCAGAATCAGGGCCGTCTCCTCCGGGGGACGGCCCTTTTCATTGGGTTAAAAGGTTGCCCTGAGCGATGCTTACAGCAGGATGTTCATATCAAGCCTCCATGCTCCGTCCCTCTTCCAACTTGAATCCCGACTTCGCCGGAACCGCCGCGGAACTGGCGGAGTACGTGGCCATCGAGCTGCACAGGATCGGCTTCGCCCCCCGATTCTATCCGAATGAGCGACTGGTAAGGTATTACGCCTGGGAGGGGCTTCTCGACCGTCCGGAACCCAGTCAGGACGGCGACCGCCGCCGCAAGCTGTTCGACGGCCGACAGGCGCAACGGCTGCTGGCCGCGCGCATCCTCTCGGAGAGAGGCTCGGACCTCGAATCCATCCGAAGGGAGCTCAAGTCCGCCATGAGCCGCAAAGGAGGGTTGCAACAGCTCATCGACGAGATCGCGGAAGTGCGCTCACTCGAGGGCCGCAGCCATGACGAGCCGCCGCCCTCCGCCGTGCTGGAGCCGGACTACTCTCCCCGCAGTCTGCCGAACAAATCCCAGGCCGCGCTGCCGATTGAAAACTTTCGCTCCGTGATGCATTTCTCCCCGGCGGCACGGACGCCGGCCGGAACCGGATCCAAGCTCCGCAGGATTTCAGAATCGTCCAGCCCGGGACTCGCCTTCCGGAAACTCGTGATGCTGGAGTCAGAAAGAGAGGACATCAGCGAGGAAGCTCGCAGCCTTTACCGGCAGTTGCTGGCCTTCCACCCGACCGATTCCACCGAGCCGCCGAAGCGCGAGCGCTGGAGCAAGGTGCGTCTGGCGCCGTGGTGTGAACTCCTGTTACGCATCGATGAAAGGCAAAGGCCTAGCCGCTCGGAGTTGGATTCAATTGTCAGTAATTTTCGTAAATCATTGGAAGACAGTTATATGCAATAAGATGATAGTTTATGACAGTGTTGGCTTTATAATAGTTACTGTGGTGATGTTGACATCATAAAGGGCTCGGGGATGATGACGGTCCTGATCATCCCAATGAGCAAACCCAGCATCCAAATCCAGCCCCTCAAGCAGGGGTTCCTCCGGGCTGCCGCTGAACCGGCCTACGCCCTCGTCCGCCTCGTCGCCCCGGCCAAGCCGGCCGAGCTGAAAGCCGAATCCCGCCAGCCCCTCGACCTGGCGATCGTCATCGACCGCTCCGGCTCGATGAGCGGCCGTCCCCTCGAGGCCGCCGTCGAATCCACGGTGCGCATCATCAACGGCCTCCAGTCTGGCGACCGGATCGCGGTGGTCGCGTTCGATGACTCGGTCGACGTCATCAGCCCGCTGACCGAGGTCGGCGGACGTGACGAGCTCGTCCGCCAGGTGCGTGCCATCCGCTCCGGGGGCTCCACCGCCCTCTTCGACGGCTGGCGTGAAGGCCTCAACCGGCTCCTGCCGCATGTGGACAAGGGCCGCATCTCCCGCGTGATCCTGCTCAGCGACGGCCAGGCCAACCACGGCCTCACCGACGAACAGGAGATCTTCCGTCAGGTGGCCAAGGCCGCCGGCGAAGGCGTGACGACCTCCACGGTCGGACTCGGGCACGGCTTCAATGAATCGCTCCTGAGCGGCATGGCCCAGGCCGGCGAAGGCGCCGCGAACTACGGTCAGACCGCGGACGACCTCGACGAAGCCTTCGAGGAGCAGTTCTCCATCCTCTCCAACGCCCTCCTCCGACAGGTCCGCATCTCAGTCACCGGCGGCAGCGACGTGGCCGCACGGCTGGTCGGCGAGCTCCGCGGCGAGTCCGCCGGTCGCAGCCGCAACCTCGGCACGCTCGCCTGGGACTCTTCGTTGATCGCCGTGGTCGAACTCCGGCCGGGCCAGGGCGCCAAGGCCGACGAGCTCGCCGCCGTCAACGTGGAAGCGCTGAACAAGGAAGGTGAAAGGGTCTGCTTCGGGCCGTCGATCATCTCGATTCCCGAGGTGGGCCTCGCCGACCTCGCCATTCTCCCCGAGGCGCCCGAAGTGCGCGCCGCCGTCAGCGAAGCCTTGCTGTCCGAACGCATCGAATCGGCCGAGGAACTGGTGCGCGCGGGCCGGACCAAGGAGGGCCGCGAGGCGCTCCAGCGCCTGCTGAGCGACCCCAAGCTCTCCGACTACGCCCGCCGGAAGCTCGAGTACCTGATCCAGCAGCTCGAGGAGGACAGCGTGTACGCCTCCAAAGAGCTCCGCTACGGCCGCAACCAGATCCTCAACAAGCTGCGGTCGGTCGATGCGTCAGACATCGTCGCCGACTTCAGCCCCGAAGCCGAGAACCTGAAGGCCCTCTACTTGCGCAAGAAGCTGGCGGCCGGCCAGGCCACCCGCCGGCCCCGTGACAAGGGGCAGGCCTGACACGGCCGCGGCAAGCTGACCCGACAGCCCGGCGGAACCCGTTCCGCCGGGCTTTTTGTTGCCCGGACCCGGGGGCGCGGCAAGATGGTGATCCCCATGCGCCGCTTTGTCCGCATCGCCCTCTGGTCATCCTTGGTCGTCGCCGTGCTGGCCGGCGCGGCCCTGGTCTGGATTGAATCGGAGCTCCGACCCGGACCTCTGGCGAAAAGGCTGCCCGGACTGCTCGAGTCGGCCGGACTGAAGGGGACGGTCTCCGCAGCGGAAGCTTCCATCGACGGTTCTTTCAAGACGGGAGGCGTCGACCTGACGCTTACGGACGGCACACGGCTGAAGGCCTCCTCCATGAAGGGGGACTTGGCCGTGCTCAGCGCCCTCGCCGGCAAGATCGCGCTCGAGTCGCTTGAGATCAAGGGCGTTGAGATCGACCTCAGCGGACGCAAGTCGCCCGGCAAGGACGCGCCGGAGGCTCCCGATTCCGCTGCGCAGAAGAAACTGCCCGCCTTCGCGCTCGGCCCCTATTCGGCCTCAGGAAGGGTGACGTTGCAGGACGGGTCCGTCGTCCGCTTCAGCGTCCAAGGAGACGGCGTCGACTCCGCCGGCGACGCGGACCTGCGCGCCGGGCTGGCCTGGCCGGGATTCGAGGTGGGGAAAGGTCGCACCGAGCCGCGGGGTGAACTGGTCCTGACGGGTTCCTTTGAACGTCCGCTCGGCGGCCACGGACTCTCGCCGGCCGAAATCGCACGCGACATCCGCCGGCTCAGCCTCCGCGCGACCGCGAAGGACGCCAGCCCGATCGCCGCGGGTTCGATGGAACTCGTCTGCGAAGCCAGACCGGAGGCCGGCGGCCTGTCGCTCACGGGCGGCGTCAAGGACGCGGGCTCGCGTGAAGCCCTGAAGTTCAGCGGCAAGATGGACGGCGACGGCAGGCTGAGGATGGAAGCGGCCCTGGACGTCGATCCGTCCAAGTTCGGCATCCTGAGCTCAAGCCTTCCGGACTGCCGCCTCAGAGGTTCCGCGAAAGCCGCCCAAGGCGACGCCGGCTGGTCCTTCGAGACGGACTTGCGCGCTTCCTGGGCTGACCTTTCACGCGTCTCCCGGCTGCTGCCCAAGGACGCGAAGTCAGAATGGTCGGTCAGGCTCGCCGCTCGCACGGACTCCCAAGGCATGACGGTCGAAAGGCTTGAGGCCCGAGGGCATGGCATCGCCATCACCGCGCCGGCGCCTTTGCTCTGGAAGAGCGGGCCCCTCCCGGAGGACTCTTCCGGCGCGGCGCTGACCGTCGCCGCCGACGACGCGGATCTGGTCGCGCTCAACCCCTTCCTCGCCGCGACGGGCGCGGTCATCACCTCGGGCAGGTGGAGCGGGGAGGCCGCGCTCTCCTTCGTCAAGGGCCGCCCCGAAGTCACGGGCGGAAGGACGCACGCCTTCCGCGAGGTCGCGGTGAGCGTCGACGGCAAGCCGCTCTTCAAGGACCTGAACGCCTCCTTCCCCCTCAGGACGGAGGGCGGGACGATCACGCTCGCGCCCTTCGAAGCCGGCTTCTCCGGCGGTCGCATCGTCGGCGGCTCGCTGACCTTCCGGCCGGGCGAAGGAGGATCTTGGAAGGCCGCGGCGGACGCCGATCTCGACTTGGCGGCGCTCGCCACCATGCCGGGATGGCAGGACCTGCCGGCGGAGAAGATGAAGGGCCTCAGGGCTGCGGTGAAGGCCGACGCGGCCCGGGATCCGGGAGGACTGCCGACGGTCTCCCGCATGGAGGCCGGCATCTCACGGAACGGCTCCGCCCTGCTCTCGCTCAGGCTTCGTCAGCCTTACGCCGTGGGCGGACCCAAGCCTGCGGGAACGCTGCTCGAAGTCTCCGCGCACACCTTGCCGCTGGAATCGGTGGCCGCGCTCGTGCCCGGACTCGGCCTCACGGGGGACATGCAGCGCGCCGAGCTCGCCGTGGGATTCAAGAACGAAGGTCTCTTCATCCGCACGGAAGGCGCCCCGCTTTCGCTCATCGGCACCTCGGTCAGCTGGGAGGGCAGGAAATGGGCCGAGCGTTGCGACCTCAACGCGACGCTCGACATCGTTATCGGGGACAAGGCCTCGACCATCGGCCTCGGCAAAGCCGAACTGAAGAACCGGGGGCGCACGCTCGCCGCAGGCGACATCGTGATCGGCCTCGGCGAAGCGCCCACGACGCTCAGCCTGGTCGGCGCTCTGGGCGCCCTCGCCGAGCAGCCCTTCGCGGCCCCGCTCTCCGTCGCCACCGCGGGCAGCTACAGCGCGCGCGCCTCGCGCAACGCCGACGGAAGGATGTCCGCCTCGCTCGAGCTTGCCGACGTGGTGTTACGAGAGAGCCCCGTGCGCGTCTCCTCCGCCTCGGTCGAAGCCGGCTACGTGCCCGGGCCCCAAGGGTTCGAAGCCCGGGGCGGATTCCGTCTGGTCGCCCTCGGCAGAAGCGAGGGGAAGTTCACGCTGAAGCAGACGAAGTCAGGGCAGTCGACGGACTGGCGGGCGGAGATCGACGTGCCCTCGGTGACCGTCGACGACTTCATGGCGCTCGTCCCGAAGCCGACGGAGCCGGCCGCCACGGAAGCCGTCCAGCCCAAGCCCGACCGCGCGCCCTTCTGGGCGGGTCACACGGGCGGCGCGGAGATCAGGGTGGGCAGCGTGACGGCGATGGGCGTCAGGGCGGAGTCCATCGAGGCCACGCTCGCGGCGGACGGCGCGTCGCTGCTGCTCTCCCGCCTGGTCGGGAAGCTCTCAGGTGGCTCGTTCAACGGCAAGGGCGCGCTGGGCTTCCGACCTCTGACTTCCGGAGGACCCTACGTGCTGGGCGCCGACCTGAGCGCGCAGCAGCTGGACCTGGGCGCCCTGCTCGCAGGCTTCCCCTCGACGAAGGACATGCTCGAAGGCAAGGGTGACGCGAAGCTGCGCGTGACCGCGACCGCCGGCACCGCGGGCGAACTCGCCGGACGCGCGGTCGTCGAGGCCGAAGCGGTCTCCAAGGGAGGCAGGCTCAGGGCCTTCGGAGACGGCAAGGGCAAGGCGGCGGGCATCACGCAGGGAGCCGGCGAAATCGCCGACGTGATCGGCGCGGTCGCCATCCTGGGCGGCGCGTTGGGCAAGAATGAGAAACTCCTCAAGGGTGGAGCCGCGCTTTCGGCGGCCGCCAAGCTGCAGCGGTCCGTGTCCGACTTCCGCTATGACCTCGTCGAGGTCAGGGCGGAACGTCTCGCGAGCGGCACGCTGAAGCTCACGAAGCTCGAGGCACGCAATGAGGAACTGATGCTGACCGCCAGCGGCGGCATCAGCATGAACCCTGCGCTCGCCCTCGTCGACCGCCCGCTGGCGATCGACGCCCAACTGCGCGGACGCGGCGAGTTCGCCGAGTACTTCCAGATCCTCGGATTCGCGGAGGCCGCGCCTTCGCCGGACGGACTAACGCTCGGCCCGGGCGTCAAGGTGACCGGCTCGTTGAACGACATCCGCAACGACCTCACGGAGCGCATCCAGGCCGCGGTCAGCCGCAACCGTTCCGCGCCGGCGCAGCCCCAGCGCACCCCGCAGGCCGCTCCGGGCGGTGAGGCCGCGCCCGGACGCCGTCCCAATCCTCTCGGCGACCTGCTGAAGGAGCTCGGAAGATGATCCGCGGGTCGGCCGCGCTCGCGCTGGGGTTCGCGCTCGTGGCGCTCACGACGTTCATCGCCGTTTCCGTCGGATCGACCGGCATGGGCTGGGGCGAAGGCGGCGCGCTGGCCTTGCTGCGCGCGCCACGCGCGGCGGCCGCCGCCTGCGCCGGACTGGCACTGGGCGTCGGAGGCGCGCTCCAGCAGGGCGTGTTCCGCAATCCCCTCGCGGACCCCGGACTCACGGGAGTCTTCGGCGGCGCCCTGCTCGGCGCGGCCCTGCTGCTCGGCTTCGCCCCCGAAGCGGCATGGAGCGAGGCCTGGCGGCTGCCGGCGGCAGGGTTCGTCGGTGCGACGCTCGCCTCCGCGGCGCTCGCGACCTTCGGCGGCGGCGGCGGCTCCGCCCGTCTGCTGCTTGCGGGACTGGGAGTCAACGCGTTCACGGCGGCGGCCACGCTGATCGTCGCCTCCGTGCGGCCGGGCGCGAGGGAGACCATCGCCAACGGCGCCTACGGAGACTGGCTCGGGACGGCGACGCCGGAGACCGTCTGGCTGCCCGCTCTCGCCTGCGTCGCGGCGTCCCTGGCCGCCTTGCGGCTGGCGGGCGGACTCGATCGGCTCTCACTCGGCGACGACGTGGCCGTCACGCTCGGCTGCGATCCGCGCGGCCTGAGGATACGGTCCGCCCTCCTGACGTCGGTCGCCGCCGGAGCCGCCACCTGCCTCGTCGGGCAGGTCGCCTTCCTCGGCCTCATCGCCCCGCACCTGGCCCGTGCGCTCGCAGGACCTTCCCACCGCATGCTGATCCCCCTTTCCGGACTCATGGGCGCCGCGCTGCTCACCGCGGCGGACACGGTCGGACGGTCCGCCTTCACCTCAGGGACGCTTCCGGCGGCCGCCGTGATGGCCGCGCTGGGGGCGCCCGCCTTCGTATGGATCGCGAGGAAATCCCATGACTGAGCCGCTCGTCCAAGCACGGGCGCTGGGCGTCACGCTAGGCGGTTCGCGGGTGCTCGACGGCGTCTCGCTTGCGGCTGAGCAGGCCAGGACCCTCGCCGTCGTGGGGCCCAATGGAGCCGGCAAGACCACGCTGCTTCGGGCCTTCGCCGGCCTGGTTCCGCCCTCGGACGGGGAACTCCGCCTGAGCGCGACGGGAGGCACGGGCTACTGCCCGCAGAATCCGTCCTGCGCCTGGGACTTCACCATGGAAAAGTTGCTCATGCTTTCGCCCAGACCGGAGGCCGCCCGGGAATGGTGCGTCAGGCTTGGCGCGGGCGGACTGATGGAACGCAGGATCTTCGGCCTCTCCGGAGGCGAACGACGCATGGCGCATCTCGCCCTTGCGCTGTCCAACGCCGAGGAGCCGTACGGCAGCCTTCTCCTGCTGGACGAACCCACGGCCGACCTCGACGCGGGGCGGAGGCAGGCCGTCATCGAAGCGCTGGCGACGCTGCGCTCCGCCGGAACCTCCGTGGTGATCGCGACGCATGATTTCGAACTGGCGCGCTCGGCCGACACGGCGGCCGTGCTCGCGGAAGGCAGGCTGATCGCCATCGGGCCGCCCGACTCCTCGCTCACGCCCGAGGTCGTCCGCGAGACCTGGGGGGTGCGGCCTTCGGGCGCCTGAGTTCCATGCCGGGAAGCTTGCCGGCCCGCACGGCCGCGAAGAGATGCTGCTGCGCGAGGCCGGCGCCTTCGCCGAAATGGATCCTTCCGAACTCCGCCATGCGGGCCGGACTCCAGTCCCTGAGTCCGTAGGCGGCGGCGAGCGCCTGCACGATCCATGTGTCGACGGGGAAGGCGCTGAGGCGGCCGAACCCGAAGAGCGCCACGCAGGCGGCCACCTTGGGACCCACTCCGGGCAGGGCGCCCAGGCGCTCCAGCAGGGCGGGGGTTTCCAGCCGCGACCACTCGGCGGCCCAGTCAGGTCGGTGCGCCAGGAGACGGGCCGTCCCGCGGACGTAGTTAGCGCGGTAGCCCAGCGCGCAGGCGCGCAGCACGCGGTCATCCGCGACGGCCAGTTCACCCCAGCCGGGCAGGGCACGATGGCCGCCTCCGAGGGGCGGGCCGAGTTCGCGGGCCAGGGCGGCGACCATGCTCCTGATCTGAATGATGCGCTTGTTCGAACTGCACAGGAAGCACAGCAGGGCCTCCGCAGGATCCTGCCTCAGGATGCGCAGCCCGGGATGCAGCGCCATCGCGGCGCGCAGCACGGCGTCAGAGCGCCAGGGGAGCGCCTCGGCGACGCGATCCTGCTCCCCCGCGGCGTCGAGATAGACCAGCAATGAGCCTTCGACGCCGGCGTCGCCGCTCAGGCCGCTCCACTCGACCGAGTCCGAGACGGAGCGCAGCCTGGCGACATGCCGGCCGAAGACGCCCGTCCATTCCCCGTCCGCCGTCAGCGCCCAGCGGAAAGACTGTCCGCCGTCCAGCACCTCGGCCAGCGAAGCCTCGGAAAGTCCACGATGAAGCCGGAGACGGCGCCAGGGAGTCCAGGCCGCCGCAGCCATGCCTCAGCGCACGTCGTCAGGCGTGCCCCAGAGGAAGCTGTGGCGAGCCGCCAGCGTGCGTCCGGAGGCGTCGACCAAGGAGAGTCGCCAGGCCACGGGACGCCAGCCGTCGGAGCCGGCATGCGCTCCGGTGAGACCCACGGCATATTCACCCAGCGGCGGAACGGGCCTGCGGACGAGGGGGAAGACGTGCCTTTCAGGGGCCACTCCGTCGCGCCTCACCACTTGAACGACGAGCGAGGACCCCGCGGGAGGAACGAAATCGAATTGGAGGAAGAAGTAGTGACCCTCCCGGGACAGGGGGTCGGAACGCAGCGAGACGTGCACCCCGTCATCCTCCGGACGGCCGAAGGTGTCGTTGATGCGCGCCGTGTCGGCGCCCGATCGACGCTTTTCAGCGAGAAGGGCAATGCCAGGCTTCTCCACGCCCGAGTCCGGCTGACGGTCGCAGCCGCCGAGCAGGGTCGCCAGAAGGGCGGCGGCCAGGAGGCGTCCGCCGAGACGGCTCACTTCTTGGCCTTCTTCTTGCCGGCGGCGGCGCGGGCGGCCTTGATGCGATCCTTGCGGCGTTCGAGGTAGGCCCGGCGGCGGCGGCGCTTGATGACCTTGTTGTACTGTTGTCCCATGGGGCAATCCTCCCCCGAGGGACACGTGGGTCAAGGCGAAGGTTGCGGGAACGTCCCTCCTGGCTGCCTGGGCAGGGATCGAACCTGCGACCAAGTGATTAACAGTCACCTGCTCTACCGCTGAGCTACCAGGCAGTGCGGAGGAAGGTGGATAAAGGCAAGGGTCGGGCTTGCCTGTCAAACCACAAAACCCGGCCCCGGGGCGATACCTCTGGACACCCCGAGGTCCCGGGTTTTCCTCAAACTCCGCCTTACTTCGTCATGCGCTGGACCCGATTGCCCGACACTCCGAACGCCCCTGGCGCCGGCGGTCCGTTCGTCGGCGTCGCCGGCGACTTCCTGCTCTGCGGCGGAGGCTCGAACTATCCTGACCGGCCGGGCTGGGAGGGAGGAGCCAAGAAGTGGCATGATGACGTGTGGGCGCTGGCCACCCCGCGCTCGCGCAAATGGACGCGCGTCGGCAGGCTGCCGCGACCGATGGGCTACGGCGTCGCCGTCTCGATACGCCAAGGGGTGCTGATCGTCGGCGGCGCCGACTCCCACCGCCACCATCCCGACTGCTACGTGCTGTCCATGGAGGAGGATGAGCTCAAGGTCCGGCCCTTCCCCTTCCTTCCCCGCCCGCTGGCCTATGCGGCCGGCGCGCTCGTCGGCAGCAAGGTCATCGTCGCGGGAGGCACGGAGCGGCCGGACGCCTCGAGCGCGTCCTCTTCGGCCTACGCGCTCGACCTCGCCAATCTCAACGCCGGCTGGAAGGAGCTGCCGCTCTGCACGGGCGGCGGCCGCATGCTGGCGCAGGCCGCGGGCACCAAGGACACCTTCTACCTCTTCGGCGGGATTTCCATCGCGCCTGCCGCGAAGGGCGTGGAGCGAGAGCACCTGTCGGACTGCCACGCCTTCACGCTTGGCAAGGAATGGAGACGGCTCTCGCCCATGCCGCGTCCTTGCGCGGGCGCCCCCTCGCCATGCCCCGTCATCGGCGACCGCATCCTGGTGCTGGGCGGCGATGACGGCAGTCTCTCCGGCAAGGTCGAGGCCTCCAAGCATCCCGGCTACGGCAAGGCCGTCCTCAGTTATTCCCGCATGGGAGACGCGTGGACGCAGGAGCCCGACGGATCCGGCGGAGCGCTCTCCACCGGTTGCGCGCCCTGGGGCGGCGGGTTCGCCGTCACCAACGGCGAAGCACGGCCCTTCGTGAGGTCCGTCGAGGGCTGGCTGATCCGCGAATCGTGAGGTTGGGGGTTGGCGGAGGCCCCGGGCTCCGCTAATACGGAACCCGATGCCCCGCCCCAGCGCATTGACCCCATGGCTCGTCCTCGTCGCGACGCTGCTCCACGGCTGCGCGGGCGGACCGGAGCTGCCCGACCTGCCCGACCGGCACGGACGGGGAGGCATGGCCGCGGTCACGGTGCTCGACGAACGCGGAGAGGAGGCGATCCTGGCCGCCGGGGGCTGCAATTTCCCCGAGGGGCCGCCCTGGGAAGGGGGCGTCAAACGTTACTACCGCGACGTGCTCCTGCTCAGCCGCCATGACGGCGTCTGGGCCTGGAGCAAGGTCGGCGAACTGCCGCATGACGTCGCCTACGCGGCCTTCACGGCCACGCCGGACCGACGGGCGATGGTGATCGCAGGCGGCTGCGACGAGAAGGCCCATCATTCGGCCACGCTGGTGGTGGGTGCCGACGGAAAGGTGCGGACGCTCGCCTCCCTGCCGGCGCCGCGCGCCTTCGCAGGCCACGCCTCCGACGGACGCACGCTCCTCGTGGTCGGCGGCTCCGACCATCCCGACGCCGTGCGGACGGCCCTTCCCTGCCTCGAACTCGACCTCACGCGACCCTCCGCCGGATGGACACGACGGGACGACCTCGGCTCATGGGGCATCCTGCCCCTCGTCGGTCGGGCCGGCGACGGCGCGCTCATCGCCTCGGGATGCGGCCTCAAGGCGCAGGATGGCAAACCGTTCCGCATCTACGGATCCTCGGTGCTGCTTGCGCTGGGAAGCGACCGCAGGGAATCGACGCTCGCCCGGCCGATCGTGGCCGCCGCCGGCCCGGGCGTCCCGTCGGCCGGCCGGCTGATCTTCGTGGGCGGCGACGACGGACGCCACTATCCCCGTCCGCCGAAGGACCATCCGGGACTCTCCCGCGACATCATCGCCTTTGACGGCATGACGCCGCACGTGATCGGCCGCTGGCCCGAGCCCGTCGTCACCGCGCCGCTCCTCCGGCTCGGGGACCGCCTCGTGACCGTCGGCGGCGAGGACCGGCCCGGACACCGCACGGCCAAAGTGAGCGCCTGGCCGCTGCCGGCGGAACGCCGATGAACGCGGGCGCGGCGAGGACCGCGTGGATCGCCGTGGCGCTGCTCATGCCGGTGGCGCTGCTCAACTACCTCGACCGGCAGCTGATCGCGACGATGCAGAAGTCGATCATGGCCGGCGTCTCCGGATTCGAGGGCGGGGACAGGATGGAGAAGTGGGGGCACATGCTGGCCTGGTTCAAGTGGACCTACGCCCTCGCGAGCCCCCTGGCCGGACTCGTCGCGGACCGCCTCAGCCGCCGTTGGATCATCTGCGCGAGCCTGTTCATCTGGTCGGCCGACACCTGGGCCACGTCGCTCGTCAGCACATACGATCAGCTCGTCGTGACGCGCGCGGTGATGGGGCTCAGCGAGGCGTTCTACATACCGGCCGCGCTGGCGCTCATCGCCGACCACCATGCCGGCGCGACACGTTCGAGGGCCGTGGGCCTGCACCAGGTCGGCATCTACGCGGGCGTGATGCTCGGCAGCCTCGGCGGCTTCGCGGCCGACGACCCGGACATCGGCTGGGCCGCCTCCTTCGCGTTCCTCGGCGGACTGGGCGTGCTCTACGCGGCGCCCCTCTTCCTGCTGCTCAGGGAGGCGCGCCATGAGACGGAACGGGAGAAGGCGCCGCCTTCACGTTCGGTCCGCGAGCTGCTCGGCGACCGGAACTTCCTCCTGCTCCTGGCCTACTTCACCCTGCCCGCGATGGCGGGCTGGGTCGTGCGCGACTGGATGCCGAGCGTCCTGCAGAAGGAGCTGAAGCTCACGCAGGGCCTCGCGGGCTTCAGCGCGGTCATCTGGTGGCAGGGCGCGGCGGTGCTCAGCGCGGTGGCCGGAGGCTGGCTGGCGGACCGGCGCATGCGCTCGTCCGAGCGCGGACGCATCCAGGTGAGCGCCCTCGGCATGATGCTCATCATCCCCGCCATGCTCGGCGTGGGCCTCGTGCTGGACCGGGGCTCGCTCCCGCTGGCCATCGCGTTCCTGATGCTGTTCGGCCTCGGCTGGGGGCTGTTCGACTCGAACAACATGCCGATCCTGGCCCAGATCTCCCGGCCGGGACTGCGGGCGACGGGCTACGGACTGATGAACCTGGTGAGCATCTCCTGCGGCGGACTCGCGGACGTCGGGTTCGGCTGGCTGCGCGACCGCGAGGTGCCCCTGGAGCTGGTCTTCGGCGGATTCGCGGGGATCGCTTGTCTCTCGGCATGGCTCGTCCTAAGCATCCGCATCCCGTCCCGCCCCGCCCCCCGATGAGCGCCCCCTTCTCGTTCCGCGGGCTGTGCCCTGCGGCCCACACGCCGATGCACGCTGACGGATCGGTGAACCTGGCGGGCGTGGGTCCGCTGGCGGCGCACCTCGCCAGGCACGGCCTGACGACCGCCTTCATCTGCGGGACGACGGGAGAAAGCAGCTCGCTGACCGTCGCGGAGCGCGCCTCCCTCTCGGACGCCTGGGCGAAGGCCGGTCCCGAGCACGGGGTGAAGGTCGTGGTGCACGTGGGCTCCAACTGCCTGCAGGACGCGGCGGCGCTGGCGGCGCACGCCGAAGGCAACCGGGCGGACGCGGTCTCGATGATCGCGCCCAGCTACTTCCGGCCGCGCACGCTGGAGGACCTGGTGGCCTGCTGCGAGGTCGTGGCCGGGGCGTGCCCGCGCACGCCGTTCTACTATTACGACATCCCGGCGATGACGGGCATCTCCGGCTTCCCCGTCGACGTCTTCCTGGAGGCCGCCGCCCGCCGCATCCCCAACCTCGCCGGCGTGAAGTATTCCAATCCCGACCTCGAGGCGATGCGCCGGGGCGCCGCGCTGCAGGGCGGACGCTTCGACCTGCCCTTCGGCATCGATGAACGCTACCTCGAGGCGCTCGACGCGGGCGCCAAGGGCGGCGTGGGCAGCACCTACAACTTCATGCCGGGCGTGCTGCGACGCATCATCGAGGCGCACGCACGGGGCGACCGCCGGGCGGCCGAAGCCGACCAGGCCCGCGTGCCCGCCGTGGTCGACGTGCTCGCGAAACGCGGCTACCTCGGTGCGGCAAAGGCCCTCATGCGCGAACTCGGCGTGCCGGTCGGCCCCGCCCGCCTGCCCAACGGCAACCCTTCTCCGACCGAGCTCAAGGCGATGCTCGGCGAACTGGAGGCGATGGGCTACTTCTCATGGAAAGACTGATTCCCGCCCTCCTCCTCGCGGCTGCGACGCTCTGCGCCCAGCCCCGTCTCGCCGACGCGCCCGCAGTCGCGGTCTTCGAGGCGAAGAAGAACATCCCCCACGCCTCCGTGCGCATCCCGGCGCTGCTCGCGACGGCCAAAGGCACGCTCATCGCGTCGGCCGAGGCCCGCGACAAGGCCACCGACCAGGCGGGCAACGACCTGCTGGTATCGCTGTCCAAGGACGGCGGCGCCTCCTGGTCGAAACCCTTCGTCGCCTACGAGCAGGGGGCCGACAGCTGCAACAACCCCTGCCTCGTCCAGGACGCCCGCAGCGGCAGGGTCTTCCTCTTCTTCCAGACTTTCCCCGCAGGGGGCAAGGAATTCAGCGGACTGCCGGCCGGGCCCAAGGATCCGAAGGGCAACCGGCTCAAGATGATCACGTCGGATGACGAAGGGGCGAGCTGGTCCGGACCGGTCGACCTCAGCGACGCGCTCAAGCCCGGGGACGCCGTCACCTGCGCCTCCGGCCCCGGCATCGGCATCCAGCTGGCCGGCGGGAGGCACGCGGGGCGGCTGATCATCCCCTTCAACTCCCAGGACCCGAAACGCAACTTCGTCAACTGGGCGGCCATCAGCGACGACGGCGGCCGCACCTGGAGGCGGGGCGAGCCGGTCCCGCAGGAAGGCATGCAGCTCAACGAGGTGCAGGTGGCGCAATCTTCCGACGGACGGATCTACCTCAACTCGCGCCGCTGGAAGGGGACGGGGCTGCGCAAGGTCGCCTGGTCTTCGGACGGCGGCGTCACCTGGACGAAGGCGGCCGATGACCCGGCCCTTCCCGAGCCGACCTGCCAAGGCAGCCTGCTTGCGGTCTCGCGCGACAAGGCCGGTTCGCTGCTCTTCCTGAATCCCGCCGGCAAGGGACGCGCCAACGGAACGCTGCGGCGGTCCGATGACGGCGGTCGGACCTGGGCGGAATCGACCCTGCTGTTTCCGGGACCTTTCGCGTACAGTTCCATCGCGCGCATCGGCGGAGACCTCGGGGTGCTCTACGAACCGAACAGCAGCACGGTGGTGCTCTTCCGGAAGGTGACCGGACTGGGACTCGACGCGCGGTGAGGACGTTCAGCCCGACTGCTCCAGCATCCGCCAGCACAGCAGCTGCTGGCGTGGCAGGTGGAAGGGCCCCTTCCACATCGAACCCTTGAGCTCGGTGGTGGGCCGGCCCTGCCGGTCGAGGTAGCCGAACCATTCGCCGTGCGCGGGGTCAGGGAAATGGCGGTGCGCCCAGTCATGGACCTGGCGGTGCATCTCCGCGTAGACGTCCTCCCCGGTGAGGAGATGAGCCATGAGCGTGGCGATGATGGCCTCGTTGTGGGGCCACCAGAACTTCATGGGATGCCAGTATTCCTGGACGGGCTTGCCGTGGACGTCGGTGAAATAAAGGAGTCCGCCGTGCTCCCGGTCCCAGCCTCGCTCCCACATCCAGCGCAGCATGTCCAGGCCCAGCCGCATCCATTCATCGCGTCCGCGCGCCTTCGCCTCGCGCAGGATGAACCACGCGGCCTCGATGGCGTGCCCGGGATTGAGGAGGCGGCCCTCGAAGTGGTCGATCACCTCGCCGGCCGGCCCGACGACCTCCATCACCGCACGGAGGTCGGGCTTCACGAAATCGCGCGCGATCTCCTGCACCGCCCAGCCGGCCCATTCGGTCATCGTCCGGCCTCGGACGGTGACGTCGCCGAGGTCCTCGCGCAGGTCCTGCGCGGTGACCAGGGTCATCATGAGGGGAGCGAGCGCCTTCATCGGGCGGGTCTCGGGCGACACCTTGGGAGCGATGAGTCCGGGTTCGAAGCTGTGCCGGAGGAAGGACTCGTAGGCCGCCCGGGAGAGGGCGCCCCAGGCCTCGTCGCCGGTGGCGCGCCTCAGCGCGGCGTAACCGATGGCGGCGAAGCACTCGCTGTAGACGTAGCGCCGCATGCGAAGGGCGTCGCCGGCGGCCGTGACGGTGAAGTTAAGCTTGCCCGAGGGACCGGCGCAACGGTCGCGCAGGAATCGGCCGCAGGACAGCGCCGCGTCGAGCCATTCCTTCCGCGGCTCGACGAGGTTGTGGAGCGTGGCGAAGGTCCAGGCGGCGCGGCCCTGGAACCAGACGGACTTGTCCGTGTCGACGACTTCGCCGCGCCGCCCCAGCGCGGTCCAGATGCCGCCGCCGTCCCGATCCAGCCCGTGACGCAGCCAGAACGGGATGACGTCCTTGAGCAGGCCGTCACGGTAGGCGCGGATGAGCTCTTCGCGCCGCTCCTTGAGGTACGGGGTCACGTCGGCATCCTGAGACCGGGCAGGAGAGCGTCAACGCCCTCCGTCCTCCCCGGCGAGGAAAGGGGCGGACGGTTCGCCGGCGCCGTAGTGGTCGGCGATGACCGCCACGAGGTATTCCTTGAGGCCTTCCTCCATGAAGCTGCCGAAGGAGATCTCCTTGCCGCCGGA
>CAZRPB010000003.1:27202-50805 GCA_964601955.1 uncultured Klebsiella sp.
ATTCCTTGAGGCCTTCCTCCATGAAGCTGCCGAAGGAGATCTCCTTGCCGCCGGAGGAGACGACGACCGCGTCGACCGCGCGTCCGTTGACCTTGGCGCCGCGGAACGCGAGGAACGCGGACACCGGGCCGTCCACCGCGAGGCGCGTGCCCCAACCCAGCCCGAGGGGCAGACGCAGCTCGGAGAGGATGAACTCCGGCGTGAGCGTGAGGCGCCGCCTGACGGCCAGCATCGCCACTCCGGCCATGGTGAAGAGCGCGGGCAGCATCAGGAACAGGGCGTAATGTTCCGGGCCGGGCTCCTTGATGAGGCGTCCGTTGACGCGCATCTCCGCCCCGGAGAAGGCGACGGCCGCGAAGATGACGAGCAGGAGGAGGCTCACGCCGAACCAGATCCAGGCGAAGAGCCCGCCGCCCGAACGCACGTGGAGCACGGCGGTCTGGCCTGACTGGTCGGCGGTGACCTTGGGATGGCCGGCGGCGAGGAGTTCCGGCCTCGGAGGCCTGGGGACGGCCTGGCACCATGGACAGGAGGGACCGGAACGGGTCAGTGAGACCGGCACGGGCCGCCCGCAGGCGCGGCATGGGGCGGAAGGAAGGGCCGGGGAAGGCTCATTCACGGCGGCAGGAAACCTCCTGACGGCTAAGCCCGCAATCCCTTTGCTTGAAACAAGGGCCGGACGGGGGTGTCCTTGTCGGACCCCATGAAAAGCATCTGCTCCCTCCTGCTGCTGCCGCTCGCCCTGCTGTCCGACGGCACGAAGCACACCGTCACCTATCCAGCGTCGGACAGGCCCGGCGAACTGATCTTCCCCGCGACCTACAACCTCTGGATTCCCGAGGGCGTGAAGACGGTGCGCGGCATCATCGTGCATCAGCACGGCTGCGGCGAAGGCTCGAACAAGGGGGCCGTGACCGCGGCCGACGACCTCCACTGGCAGGCGCTCGCGCGCAAGTGGGACTGCGCGCTGCTCGGTCCGGTGATCCACCAGCCCGAGAAGGGCAACTGCCGCATGTGGTGCGACCCGCGCAACGGCTCCGAAAAGGTCTTCCTGCGGGCCCTGGACGACCTCGCCGCCAAGTCGGGCCATCCGGAGGTCGCGACCGCGCCCTGGTGCCTGTGGGGGCACAGCGGAGGGGGCTTCTGGGCCAGCATCATGCAGGCGCTGCACCCGAAGCGCATCGTCTGCATCTGGTTCCGGTCCGGCACGGCCTACTCGTACTGGCAGAAGCCCGAGGATCCGAAGCAGGAGCGCCAGATCGCCGAGGTGATCCTCCCGCCCGAGGCCTACGGCATCCCGATGGTCGCCAACCCCGGCGTGAAGGAGAACGGCGACAAACGCTTCAACGGCGCGTGGACCGGAGCGGTCGCGATGTTCAAGGACTACCGCGGCAAAGGGGCGCCGATCGCCTTCGCCCCCGACCCGCTGACCTCCCACCAGACGGGCGACATGCGCTACGCCTGCCTGGCGTTCTTCGACGCCTGCCTCGCCCTGCGCCTGCCCGAGAAGGGCGCCGACCTCCGCCCGGTGGACCTGAAGTCGGGCGCGGAACGCGCCGTCCCCGGAGTCGACCTGACGGCCGGCTGGCTGCCCGCCGCGTTCGTGCCGGCCTGGGAGCAGTACGTCAAATCGGGCTCCACCGAAGATAGCACCCCTCCGCCCGCCCCGTTCGGGCTTAAGACGCGCCAGACCGAAGAAGGGGTCGAACTCACCTGGGACGCCTACGCCGACCTCGAGAGCGGGCTGCGGCAGTTCGTCATCGAAAAAGACGGCAAGGTCGTCGGGCGTCTGCCTGAGAACCCCAAGAGCAGCTTCGGACGTCCGCTCTTCCAAGGCATGACGTACGGCGACACGCCCACCCTGCCCCTCGCCGCGATGCGCTTCGTGGACAAGGGCGCCAAGGTCGGCGGCAAGTACCGCGTGATCGCGGTGAATTCCGTCGGCCTGGAATCACGCTGATCCGGGATTCCCGCAAGCAGAAGGGCCGCCCCGAGGGCGGCCCTTTTCGTGTCGGCTGCGACGCGGCTCAGGCGCCCCAGGACCAGCCGTTGCCGGCGTAGATCGCGCGGGAGCCGAGCTGCTCCTCGATGCGGAGCAGCTGGTTGTATTTCGCGACACGGTCGGAACGGCAGAGCGATCCGGTCTTGATCTGGCCGGCGTTCAGGCCCACCGCGATGTCGGCGATGGTGGCGTCCTCGGTCTCGCCCGAGCGATGCGAGATGATGGCCGTGTACTTGGCGCGCTGGGCCATGGCCACCGCGTCGAAGGTCTCGGTCAGGGAGCCGATCTGGTTCACCTTCACCAGGATGGAGTTGGCGGTGCCGGTCTTGATGCCGCGACGGAGGAACTCCGTGTTGGTCACGAACAGGTCGTCGCCGACCAGCTGCGTTCCGGGCATCGCGTCCGTGGCCTTCTTCCAGCCCGTCCAGTCGGCTTCGGAGAAGCCGTCCTCGATCGAGACGATCGGGTAGCGCTTCTGGAGGTCCTTGTAGAAGGCGATCATCTGCTCCGAGCTGCGCTTGGAGTTGTCGGACTTGTGGAAGGTGTACTTGCCGGACTTCTCGTCGTAGAACTCGGAGGCGGCCACGTCGAGGGCCAGGAAGATGTCCTTGCCCAGGCGGAAGCCCGCGGCCTTGACGGCGGCGGCTATGGCCTCAAGCGCGGCCTCGTTGGACTTCACCTTGGGGGCGAAGCCTCCCTCGTCGCCGACCGAGGTGGAGAGCCCCTGGGACTTGAGCACCTTCTTCAGTGCGTGGAAGACCTCGGTGCCCATGCGGAGCGCCTCGCTGAAGGACTTGGCGCCGGAGGGCGCGATCATGAACTCCTGGATGTCGACCGGGGCGTCGGAATGGGCGCCGCCGTTCATGATGTTCATGAGCGGGATCGGGAGCACCTTGGCGTTCGGGCCGCCGATGTAGCGGTAGAGGGGCTGGCCGAGGGCCTCGGCGGAGGCCTTGGCCACGGCCATTGAGACGCCTAGGATGGCGTTGGCGCCGAGGCGGGCCTTGTTCTTGCCGCCCCGTGCGATCATCGCGGTGTCGATGCCGACCTGGTCGAGCGCGTCCTCGCCGACCAGCAGGGAGGCGAGCTCCTCGTTGACGTTGGCGACGGCGCGGAGGACGCCCTTCCCGTTGTAACGGCGGCGGCCGTCGACGCCCTTGGGCAGCTGGCGGGAGGCGACGTCGGCGTCACGGAGCTCATGGGCCTCGTAGGTGCCGGTGGAGGCTCCGGAGGGGACGGCCGCGCGGCCTTGGACGCCGCAGGCGAGCGCCACGTCGACCTCGACGGTGGGATTGCCCCGGGAGTCCAGGATTTCACGGGCCTTGATGTCGACGATCTGGGTGCGGTTCATGGTGGAAAACGGTCCTGATGGGTAGGGAAAGCCCGAGGGGATGGGCGAGAAAAAACTGGGGTTGATTCAGGAAACGAGGCCAAAAGGCGACCCCGCTCGGCTCAAGGCCGGGCGGGGTCGGGAAGTGGTGGGAGTAGTAGAACTCGAATCTACGACCTCCTGCGTGTCATGCAGGCGCTCTAACCAACTGAGCTATACCCCCTGAAAGGCGGAAGTTGAACAAAGGACGGCGGGGAGGCTCTGGCAAGCCTTCAATGCACGTCCCCGATGTACACGGCGGTGCCGTCCTTGAGGGCCCGGACGAGCACCTGGCCGAGCCCTCTGGGGGAAAGGGGGTGCCGGTCCAGGGCGTCCATGGGAATCCATTCGAACCCAACCTGCCGTCGGTCCTGCCCCTTGCCCTCGCCGAGCGGGGAAAAGTCCGGACACTCGCAATGGAAGACGGCCTCCACCTGATGGAACCGGGCGTGGATGCGGCGCATCGCATGGTTCTTGCCGACGTATTCACGCACGTACAGGAGCGACCTGGGCACCACGGCGAGACCGAGCTCCTCGGCGACTTCACGTCGCACGGCGTCGGGCAAGGTCTCTCCATGCTCCTGCCCTCCGCCCGGCAGCACGAGGAACTCCCCCTCGTCGGTGCGGACACGGACGGTGAGCAGCCTTCCGTCGCGGATGATCACGGCCCGGGCGGCGATGCGCACGGATTCGGATCGGCGTTCAGGCCCGGATCGCTTCACGTCCCGCAGGCTGTGCGGAAACGTGCCGGAAGCAAACCCTGTCGGCGGCTCAGCCCAGGGCCGAGGGCTCGATGTGCTGGTTGCCGTGCACGGCCTTGACGTCATCAAGCGCCTCCAGCGCGTCGATGAGCTCGAGGACCTGCTTGGCGACGGCGGCGTCGGAGACCGGGACGGGGATGGAGGAGATGTAGGCCAGCTCGGCCGACTCGGGCTTGATGCCCTTCTCCTGAAGCGCCTTGGAGATGGCGTCGAACGCGGCGATCGGGGAGAGCACCTCGAAGTGGTCGCCGTTGTTCACGATGTCCTCGGCTCCGGCCTCGAGGGCGAGCTCCATGAGGGCGTCCTCCCCGACCTGGGACGAACCGATGAGGAACTGCCCCTTCTTCTGGAAGCTGTGGGAGACGGCGCCGGTCTGGGCCATGTTGCCTCCGTTGTCATTGAAGGCCTGGCGCACTTCGGCCGCCGCTCGGTTCTTGTTGTCGGTGGTGACCTCGACGATCAGCCCGACGCCGCCGGGAGCGTAGCCTTCGTAGACGATCTCCTCATAAGTGACCCCGGGAATCTCGCCCGTGCCCTTCTGCACGGCGCGCTTGATGTTGTCGCCCGGCATGTTGGCCGCGCGCGCCTTGTCCATCAGCGTGCGCAGCCGGGCGTTGGATTCGGGATTCCCGCCGCCGGCGCGGGCGGCCAGGGTGATTTCCTTGGCCAGGACGGAGAAGATCTTGCCCCGCCTGGCGTCGATGACGGCCTTGTGCCGCTTGGTGGTGTGCCACTTGCTGTGTCCTGACATGGCTGGTGAAGGCTGGTTCAGCCCTTGGCGGGCTTCGCTGAGACCGCTTCGGAGGCGTCCTTGGTAAGGGCCGCCTGCAGCATGGTCAACAGGTTCTGGATGGTCATGTACAGCGTCAGCGCGGAGGCCATCTGATAGCAGATCACCGGGAAGAAGACGGCCATAAGGTTGAAGATCATCTTCTGCGATGGATCGGCCTGGGGCGAGGGAGTCATCTTCATCGACAGCCACATGGTGACCCCCATCAGCACCGGCAGGGGATTGACGGGGAAGCTGGCGATGTGCGCGACGGTGTCGGGAGCGGAGAGGTCGCCGATCCAGAGGAAGGAATGGAGCCGGAGCTCGACGGTGGTCTGGAACGCCGTGTAGAGGCCGAAGAAGATCGGGATCTGGATGAGCACGGGCAGGCAGCCGGCGAAGGGGTTGATCTTGTGCTCCTGGTAGAGCTTCATCAGCTCCTTCTGCATCTTCTCGGGGTTGTCCTTGTGCCGCTCACGGATGTCCTGCATCGGCTTGGAGAACTTCTGCATCTTCTTCGCCGCCTTCTGCTGGGCCGACGTGAGCGGCCAGGTGAGCGCCTTGAGGATGACGGTGAGGGCCACGACGGCCCAGCCCCACGACCAGGCTCCGCTCCACGCGAGCATGTGATGGACGCCGCCCAGGGAGGCGAGAAGCAGCTTGCAGATGGAGTCAAAGGGGATGAAGCCGAAGAGCTTCGTGAACTGCAGGACCTCGACCTGCGCGTCAGGCAGCGCGGAGACGCGCGCATACTCCTTGGGGCCGACGAAGAGCTCGCCGGACTGGGTCACGCTGAGGTCGGCCGCGGCCGGCGTCTCCCAGGACGCGTAGGCGTCGACGCCGCGGCCGCCCGCGGCGAGCGCGACGGGACGCACGAGGACGTCGCTGCGGGCTCCGCGCACGGAAGGCTCCGGACGAATCACGGAGGCGAAGAACTGGTTGCCCGAGGCGACCCAGCCGTGCACGCGACCGGCGGCCACGACGGCGTGCTCGGTCTCAGCCTTGTGCGCGCCGAGGCCGAAGAAGCCGCTGGAATCGGTGAACACGTCGAGGCCGACCCGCGTCAGATCTTCTCCGTCATGGGCGAGGACGGAAAGGAACTGGTTGGCGGAATCGCCCACGGTCGGCTCCCAGGACCCGGTGGAAAGCCAGAACTTGGGCGCCGCACGATTCTTGGAGGCGGGAATCAGCCGCGTGCTGAATCGGAGAAGGTGGGGCTCGGGGTCGCCGGCCTTGGACAGGGCGTAACTGCGCTCCACGCGGGTGCCGTCCGCCAGCCTGCCGACGAAGGTGACGGCATCACCGCCGACTTCGGGCGCGACGGGAAGGAACTCAGAACGGACGGACTCGAGCTGCCGGGTGGCCGGATTCTGCACGGCCAGGGTCAGCGCGGCCTCCGCATTGCCGGCATTGAAGAGGACGTTGCCGGCGAGCTTGCCCTGCGCGGCCTTCTCCCGGAGCAGCTCGATCTTCTCGATGGCGCCGCCGCGCGAGGTGAAGGTGACGCGGAGCACGCCGTTCTCACGGACGAACCGGCGCACTTCGGCGTCGGCCACGGCCTTCGGAGCCAGGGCGGAAGAAGGGGGCGGAGGCGAAGCCGGCGAAATCGCAGGCGCCGCGGAGGCGGCCGCGACGGGAGCGGCGGACTTGGCGCCCGGAGCGGACGCCGGGGCAGGCTTGCTGGTGAAAAAGAAGAGGGCGAAGGCCCCCACGATGCAGGCCGTGCCCAGGATGAAGTTCTTTCGGTCCATGAAGAAAGGGGAAGCCCTTGGGCGTAGGGAAGCCCCCCACCGGGCGCAAGGCAAAGGCGCCCCGCCCCGGGACGCGGCTCAGGAACCCGGCTTGGTGGCGGGAATACGGGCCAATTCAGGGGGCACCGCATCCGCCGGGTAGGTCGGGAAGGTCAGCTCGAGCAAGGAGACGAAAGGCACGCTGAACTTGGTCTGGCCGCCGGATCGGTCCACCAGGCTGGCGACGCCAACGGCCTCGGCGCCGGAGGCCTTGAGGATGTCGAGGCACTCCTGCGCACGGCCGCCGCGGGTCACGACGTCCTCGGCGACGAGCACGCGCTCGCCCGGGCGGAAGGTGAAGTTGCGCCGCATGACGAGACGGTCGTTCTCCTTCTCGGCGAAGACGAATCGGACGCCGAGCTGTCGGGCGACCTCCTGGCCGACCACCAGTCCGCCCATGGCGGGGGCCAGCACGGTCTCGGCACGCAGGGAGACGAGGCGCGGACGGAGCAGCTCGATCAGGCGCGTGACCTTGTCCATGTGCTGGCAGACCTGGGCGCACTGGAAGAAGTGACCGCTGTGCAGCCCGGACCGGAGGACGAAATGTCCGGTGAGGAGGGCCTTGGACTCCCGGAAGATTCTCAGGACTTCTTCGTCGGTGGAACTCATGGACAAGTCGGGGGTTAAACGATGAAACGGACCGAGGGCGAGGCCATTCGGCTCACATCCCCAAAGAAGCATCGACCCGCCCGAGGATCAGTCCATGAATCCAAGCCCCATGATCGCGCCCGCCTCCGACGACCCCGCCCGGGCCAAGGCCGTCATCATCACGGTCTGCCTCGCGCTCATCGGGCTCTCGGCCGGGATGTTCTATTTCTTGGGAACGGGAAAATCCGGCGTACCGGAGACCTACGTGCCCACGAAGGACACGCGCGGCATGGTCTGGATCCCCGGGGGCACGTTCCCGATGGGCAACGACAAGGCCACGGAGGACCACTTCGAGGAAAGGCCCGCCCACGAGGTCGCGCTCAAGGGCTTCTGGATGGACGTGACCGAGGTCACCAACGCCCAGTTCAAGGCTTTCACCGATGCGACGGGCTACCTGACCGACGCGGAGAAGGACCTCGATCCGCGGCAGTTCCCCAACAGCCCGCCCGAATACCTCAAGGGCGGATCGCTCATCTTCAAGCACACCGCCGGCGTCGACCCCAAGAAATGCGGCGCCGGCAACCTGCCCTGGTGGAAGTTCACCGCCGGCGCGACCTGGAGAAGCCCCGAAGGCCCCGGATCCACGATCAGAGACCGCATGGACCACCCCGTGGTCTGCGTCACCTACAAGGACGCCAAGGCCTACGCGCTCTGGGCGGGCAAGCGGCTGCCCACCGAGGCCGAGTGGGAGTATGCGGCTCGCGGAGGACTCAGCGGGAAGCCCTACGTGTGGGGCGATGAAGAACGTCCGGAGGGCAAGTTCATGTGCAATCACTGGCAGGGCAAGTTCCCCGAGACCGACCTCGGCCTCGACGGCCACGTATCCACCTCGAAGGTGAAGTCCTATCCGCCCAACGGCTACGGGCTGTACGACGTCGCCGGCAATGTCTGGGAGATGTGCGAGGACTGGTACGGCAAGGACTACTACGCACGCTCGCCCAAGGAAGCCCCCGCCGGCCCTCCCGCGGGCGAAGATCCCGAGAACACGGGCTACGGGCAGCACGTCATCCGCGGCGGCTCCTGGCTCTGTGACGAAGGCTACTGCTTCCGCTTCCGCGTCGCCTCGCGGCAGGGACTCGACACCCTCACTTCGACCAACCACGCGGGCTTCCGCTGCGTGACGGACGCGCCGGCTCCCGCGCGCTGAGCGCTCAGCGCATCTCCTGGTAGTCGAGGTCCTTGCCGTAGGTCTCTTCCATCTTCCACAGGGCGAGGAAGGCGGCGGCGAAACAGACGACGCCGATCACGCCCCCGGCGACGGAAGCGGAGAGCCAAGGAGCCTCCTTGGTGCCGGTGAGCTGCGTGAAGCAGAAGGTGAGCAGCACGAGCGAACCGCGGGCGAAGTTCGGGACGGTCGTGGCCACGGTGGCGCGCAGATTGGTGCCGAACTGCTCGGCGGCGATGGTCACGAAAAGGGCCCAGTAGCCCATGCCGAAGCCCATCAGGAAGATCAGGCGGTAGTAGGCGTCGGAGGTCCACCCCTGGGCTCCGAAGAGGTAGAAGCCCACGCAGACGAGGCTGAACAGCAGGAAGACGAGCACGACCTTGCGCCGCGAGCGGGCGAGCTGGCTGCCGACGCCGCTGGCGAGGTCACCGAAGGTGAGGCCGAGGTAGAAGGCGGCGACGGCCCAGTTGGTCTGGATTTTCTCGCCCTGGATGCCGGAGGCGGGGGCGAAGACGGTGGCCGCGCGCTGCACGAGGATGCCGATCATGTACCAGGTGGGCAGGCCGATGAGCACGCAGCGGGCGTAACGGAAGAAACGGTCGCGGGCGGTGAAGAGCGAAAGGAAGTCGCCGCGACCGACGGAATCTTCCGCAGCGGAGTCGCGGGCCTGCTGGAACATGCCGGACTCATGGACGCCGACCCGCATCGCCAGGAGGGCCAGGCCGAGTCCGCCGCCGATGAAGTAGCTCATGCGCCAGCCGTCGGTGCCGACCATCGCCCCCAGGGCGTCGACATGGTCGGCCATCCAGCCCGCGACCACGGCGCCGAAGACCCCGACGGTCGCCACCAGCGCCGTGCCGTAGCCGCGGCGTTCCTTGGAGAGGGTCTCGGAGACGAGGGCGATGCAGCCGCCGAGCTCGCCGGCCAGGCCGACGCCGGCGATGAAGCGCCAGGCGGCGTAGGCGCCGAAGGAGTCGACGAGTCCGTTCGCGATGTTCGCCACTGAATAGAGCAGGATGGAGCCGAAGAGCGTCGTGAGACGGCCCATGCGGTCCCCGAGCACGCCGAAGAAGATGCCGCCGATGAGCATGCCCGCCATCTGCCACGAAAGGAGGTCCTGATACCAGGGCGCTCCGGTGATCAGATGCGCGAGACCGAGGCCGTTGAGACTCTTCTCCCGCACGGTCATGAAGAGCGTGAGGTCGTAGATGTCGACGAAGTAGCCGAGGGCGCCGACGATCACGGCGGGCTGCAGCAGGTCCTTCCAGAGGGGGCGAGGCTCTTGCATGGGGTTCAGGCCTTCAGACCGTGCAGATTGGCCATGGAAATGCCAGAAAGCATTGCGCCCGTGACCCCCAGGAAGCCCTGGTCGGTGCCGATCAGGAACAGGTTCGGGAGGTCCGTCCGGCCGTCACGCCGCTTGACGGTCGAGCCGTAGATGGCGCCGCCCACGTGTCCGGTGAACTTGCGCACGGTGCGCGGGGTGAACATGTCCGTGGACACCAGCGCCCCGTCGTGCGAGGCGTCGGTCACGGCGGGAAGGTGACGGCGTGCGACGCGGTTGAGGCGGCCGAACCAGTCGGCCTTGCGCGCGACGTACTCCTCCTCGGGAAGGGCGCACCAGGCGTCGTGCGAAGCCAGCGCGGTCACGCGCAGCCAGCCCTCCTCCAGCCGGCGCCCGGGGCCGTAGTCATAGTTGTTGGGGATGCAGATGACGCCGGACGAGGGGTCGACGAGCTCCGCCGGCGAACGGTAGGAGAAGCGCTCGGCGTCGCAGAAGAAGACGATGGTGTCCTTCCAGCCGAATCCGGCGAAGGCCTCCTCGCCGTAGGTCGCGATCGTCTCGGCGTAGCCGAGACGGCCGGCTTCCGCCGCGCCCGCGTCAGGCGGGAGGTCGGAACGCAGACGCATGGTCTCGACGGCCCCGGCGGAGGAATAGACGGCGGCCGCCGTGACCTCCGAGCCGTCGTCGAGCAGCAGCGCGGCCGCCCTGCCCTGCCGCACCTCGATCCGACGCACGCCGCACTTCATGCGCCGATCGACGCCGTGCTCCCGGCATCGGTCGGTGAGGAGCCGGATCACCCGGCGCACGCCCTCGAAGGGACGGGCGAAGCCCTCATGGAAAAGCGAGCGCCACATGATCGCGAACTGCGAGACCTCGATGTCGTCCTCAAGCGCGCTGCCGTAGTAGCAGGTCGGGATGAGAAGGAGGTCGCGCAGCAGCGGACTGGAGACGTGACGGGCGAGCAGCTCCCGGGCGGAGCCGCCGTGGGCCTGCAACGAGGCCTCGTCGAGCGCCGCGATCCAGGCGTCCAGCCGGCGGAAGCCGTCGGCGTCGCCGGGAAAGGCCGCCGCGACGTCCTCCGTGAGGCGGGCGAAGTCATTGTCGATGCGCAAAGAGACTCCGCCCATCGTCACACGGGAGCCCAGCTGAGGACAGAGGTCCAGCTCCTCGCGCCGGATGCGCAACTGGCGCATGAGCTTGACCAGCGGGGCGCCCTTCGCGCCGTCCGGCACCCAGTTCGTCAGGGCGTGCAGGCCGACGTCATATTTGCGACGCCCGCGCGCGTAGAAGGAATTGAGGCCCCCGGGGGCGTTGTGCCGCTCCAGCACCAGCACCTTGCGGCCGTACATCGAGAGCCGCACCGCCGCGGCCAGGCCGGACATGCCGGCGCCGATGATCGCGGCGTCATAATGCGTTTCGGACACGCGGCCACTCTCGCCGCCGGAGCCGCGGGGTCAAGGTGCCTCAGCGGGAGGAGACGCGCAGCAGCTCCTCGGTCGCGCGGAGGATCTGCTCGGGCGTGACCCGGGCGAGCGCCCGGTCCATGCGACGGAGGTAGTCGGCCCGCGTCTCACCCTCGAAGGGCGTGGCGTCGATCCGGACGGCGCGGCTCAGCACGCCCCACGGCCTCGCCCGGGCGTAATCGGAGGGTCCGTAGACGCCCACCACCGGCGTCCCGACCGCCGCGGCCAGCTGCAGGACGGGCGAATCGGCCCCCAGGAACGTCCGGGCGCCCCGGATCAGGCCTGCGAGCTGCGGAATGCGCAGGCGCCCGCCGGTGGAGACGGCGCCGGGGCCGATGAGACCGACCAGCGCCTCGGCCATGATGCGCTCCTCGCCGGCGGGGCCGGCGGAGACCACGACCCGGTCGGCCTCGCCGCGCGCGATCAGTTCACGCGCGACCGCGGCCCACTTGTCGATCTCCAGCACGCGCTCCGGACGTGACGCTCCGGGATGGATCACCACGTAACGTCCGTCGTCCAGCACGAGCCCGTGCTCCTGCATGCGCGCCGGAGAGAACCACATCGCGGGCGGCTCGCCCTGGAAGCCGAAGGCCTGGGCCATGACCTCGTGGTCGCGGGCCGCGTCGTGCGGATCAACCGCGCGCGCCGTCGCCTGACGGTGGAAGAAGGGCGCCCAGTGCCAGGGCGCCGGGCCCGCGCACACCCGGCGGCCGGCGCCGCTGAGGGCGACCAGGCGGGTCGCGGGGGAAGGTCCGCCGAGCAGGACGGCGACGTCATGACGCTGGGAGCGGAGCCTGGAGACGAGCGCCAGGGAGCCGGCTCCGGCCTCGAGCGGGACCGTCTCCACGACCGCGGGACAGCCCTCGAGGGCGGCCTCCGCGCCCGGACGGCAGACGAAGGTGAACTGGGCCGCGGGATGCCGCTCGCGCACGGCGCGCATGCCGGCGGTGGCGGCGAGCGCGGCGCGAAGGCCGCCGAGCTTGACCACCAGGACCCTCATCAGGCCGCGCCCTGCACCTGCTCGTCCCAGAGCCTGCGGAAGAGCTCGTTCTCCCGGTAGACACGATCCCTGGGCCCGTCGGCCACGATCCTTCCGCCCTGGAACACCAGCACGCGCTCGGCGTCGCGGATCGTGCTGAAACGATGGGCCACGATGAGCGTCGTGCGGCCTTTCATCAGCAGCGCGAGCGACTCGCGCACGCCCTTCTCGGACTCGGCGTCGAGAGCGGAGGTCGCCTCGTCGAGGATCAGCACGGGTGCGTCCTTGAGGAAGGCCCGGGCGACCGCCACCCGCTGACGCTGGCCGCCGGAGAGGCGCGAACCGCGCTCCCCCACCCGGGTGGCGAACCCATCCGGCAGCGACTCGATGAAGGGCAGCGCCCCCGCGAGACGCGCGGCCTCGCGGACTTCGGCGTCCGTGGCGGACGGACGGCCCAGACGGACGTTCTCGAGCACGGTGTCGTCGAAGAGCACGGGCTCCTGCGAAACCACGGCGACGTTGGCGCGGAGGTCGGCCTGGCGTACCGTACGCACGTCCAGTCCGTCGATGAGCACGGCGCCCTGCCGGGGGTCGAAGAACCGCGGCACGAGATTGATGAAGGTGCTCTTGCCGGCGCCGCTCGGACCGACCAGCGCGACCGACTGCCCGGCGGGGATCGCGACGCTGACCCCGGACAGCACGTCCTCCTCGCCGTAGGCGAAGGCGACGTCGCGGAACTCCAGTTCGCCGCGCACCCGGCCCAACGGACGCGCGTCCGGCGCGTCGGCGACCTCGGGCACCGCGTCCATCACTTCCTCCAGCCGCGCCAGGCCGGCGTCGGCCAGCGACATCAGGCTGCTGACGCGGCCGAGCTTCTTGATGGGCTCATAGGCGAAGTACATCGCACCCACGATGCCGAGCAGGTCCTGGTAGCGCATGCCCGCGTCGGCGCCGACCCAGACCGCGCCCGCCACCCCGAAGGCGGCCGCCACCTCGAGGAGGGGCGAGAGGGACTTGTCATAGCGGGCGATCTTGGACTGGATGCGCAGCCCCTCGCGGGAGGCGGCGCCGAAACGCTCCTGCTCGCGGCGCTGCAGCCCGTAGGAACGCACTTCGCGCGGCGACTGGAGGTTCTCCACCACGATGCCGCCGAGGCTGGCGGAGTTGGCGGCGGCCTTGCGCGCCCTGGCCTGGAGCGCGCGGCCGATGGCGCGCACGAGGAAGACCGACAGCGGGATGACCGCCAGCGAAAGCAGGAACCACAGCCCGCCGGGCAAGGTGAGGCAGTTCCAGAGCACCCAGCCGGCGGCGAAGACGAGCGTGAACGGCTGGATGACGAGGTCGGTGGAGACGTCGACCAGCACCAGGCGGACCGAAAGCACGTCGCCCGTGAGCCGCTGCAGGAGGTCGCCGGTGCTGAAGCGGCTGAAGAATCCGAGATGCAGCGACTGCAGGCGTGCGAACGCGGCCGAGCGCACCGATTCGACCACGCGCATGCCCGCGACGTTGACGCTGTAGCTGGCGGCGAACTGCGCCGCGCCGCGGAGGAGGAAGACGGCAGGCAGGAAGGCGACCGCGAAGAGCGTCTCATGGCCGACGGGCAGCGTCAGCGGCTTCCAGCCGGTCCAGCCCGGGAAGGTGAGCAGCGGCGCGGCGCGCTCGGCCTCGGTGCCGAAGGTCGCCGGAAGCACGCGGGAAAGCAGGAACGGGACCCCGAACGCGCTGGTGGCCGAATACAGCATCCCGAAGAGTGCGGCGGCCGCGAGCAGCGTCCGGCTGCCCCGCAGGTGGGGAAGGTAACGCCTGTGCCTACGCGTCAGCACTTTGCGAGGGTGGCGGCTCGGCCACCCGGTGGAAACACCAAAACCTCAGTCCTTCGGCTTCTCCGGGAAGGCGACGGAGAGCGCCACGGCGAGGGCGATGACGACGCCGATGACCGCGAGGGAGGCTTCGGTGGGCACGTGGACGCGGCCATGATGGATGAGCGCCGAGGGCACCCATCCGGCCGGAGCGCCGTCCGTGCCGCCGAAGCCGGCGGCCCACGGCAGGATCATCTTGGTGCCGATGAAGCAGAGGATGAGGGCCAGGGCCGGCTTGAGGAATCGGAAGTAACGCAGGAAGCCGGAGATGGCGAAGTACATCGAACGCAGTCCGAGGATGGCGAAGATGTTGGACGTGAAGGCCACGAAGCGCTTCTCCTCGATGGGCAGGTCGGGCGGCAGGATGCCGAGGATCGCGGGGATGGAGTCGACGGCGAAGACCACGTCGGTCGCCTCGACGACCAGCAGCACGACGAAGAGGGGGGTGCAGACCCAGCGGCCGTCCTCGCGGGCCCAGAAGGCGTTGCCGTGGAACTGGCGCGTCACGGGCAGGAGCTTCCGGGCCAGCCGGACCACGAGCTGCTCGTCCACGTCCTTGCCGGCCCCCTCGCCGCTCGCCAGAGCGAGCTTCAGTCCGGTGAAGATCAGGAAAAGTCCGAAGACCGGCAGGAGGAACGTGAAGCGCTCCACGGCGGCCACGCCAGCCACGATGAAGGTCGCGCGCATGACGACGGCGCCGATGATGCCCCAGAAAAGCACGCGATGCTGCAGTCGGTCCGGTATCGCGAAGTGACTGAAGACCAGGATGAAGATGAAGAGGTTGTCGACGGAGAGGGCCAGCTCCAGGACGTAGCCCGCGGCGAAGAGCTGGGCGTCCTCGGGCCCGCGCCAGGCCGAGAGCAGGAAGCCGAAGCCGACCGCGAGGGAGACCCAGACGACGCACCAGGCCACGGCCTCCTTGAAACTGGGCGCGTGGTCGTGACGGTTGAAGACCCCGAGGTCCAGGGCGAGCATGAGCCCGACGAAGCCGAGGAAGGCGGCCCAGGCCCAATGCGGGATCGCCAAGGCGGCCTCGGCGTTCAGGAGCAGCGCGTTCACAGGGCAAGAAGTGCCCGCAGGGCGGGCGGAGTCAAGACGACCGCCCAGACGGGGCTTGCGGCCGGGTCCGGCATGGCCTTACCTAAAGTCCGCGTTCCCGTAGTTCAACGGATAGAACATTGGTTTCCTAAACCGAGGATGTGGGTTCGATTCCCGCCGGGGACAGCGGTACGGCCTCCTCAGCGCCTGAGACGGAATCCCTGGATCCGGGTCGACGGCGACTTGCGGTAGACGGCGTCGACGTCAGCGACCTGCATGAACACCCAGGGGGCGAGGATGCTGTCCCCGTTCTTGGTGAAGACGATGTCGTCCGCCACGTAGACGCAGGTGTGCAGCCCTTCGCCGGAGTCCATGAAGCACATGATGTCCCCGAAGCGGTAAGGGGCGTCGATCGGCTCGTACTTCTCCAGCAGGTAGGAGGCGGCCAGACGGGTGTCCAGGAGGAAGTCCTGCGGCGTGACCGCGAAGAAGTTCATCGAGGTCCAGTGGCAGTCAGGGAAGCGTCCCTTCACGCCGAGCTCGATCTCGGGGTAGGTGTAGATCTTCTGCCGCATGAGCGAGGGCAGGAAGTTGGAGATGTCGATGGACTGCTCGGCGCGACGGCTGGTGATGGCGGAGAGGAACGGCAGCCGCAGGGACTCAGGCCGGCCGCCCGACCAATACTCGAGGAACTCCCGGCGGGGGACGGTGACGGGCAGCTTGAGCGAGACGATGAGCGTACGCACGCGGGTCACGGAACGGAAGACCGCCTGCACCTCGTCCTGGTTGCGGGCGAGCGAGAGCAGCGCGCTGATGTCACTGAAGACGACGGCGGTGCCGCGACGCCAGACCAGGCGGCGGAACAGGTCGCGCTGTTCGGGGTTGAGCGAGGAGGTGGCGAGCCAGTCCTCGAGATCCTGACCGACGATGAAGACCGGGTCGCGCTGGAATTCGTTGACGGGGTGCTTGGCCAGCTCGACGTAAAGCTTGGAGCGGGCTTCCATGGACAGGGAGACCAGCTCCTCGACGGTGGGGTAGAGCGTGACGGCGGCGGCGTTGGACACCCTGCGTCCGGGGCTCATGAGCTTCTCGATGAGCTCGGCGCTCAGGCCGGAAGCGACGAGCACGTCGCGCACCGAGCCCTCGCTCATCTGCTCAAAGGTCCAGCGGGTCGTGGAGTTGGGCTTGGCTGAGACGGCAAGGAGGGAGTCGGGGGCCTCCAGGAAGGCGGTCCTAACCTCGAGGTCTCCCCAGGGTCCGGGCTTGGCCTTCCAAGAGGGCTCCTTCGTCTCACCGGCGCCGTCGACGGGCGCGGTCAGCGCGGCGATTGCCATGAATGCGGATGCCAGCAGATGAGACATGCTTGTTTTTACACCTGTTTTACATCCAACTGAGGATAAAGTTTCAGCAGTTAAAGGAAATAATGCCCAGAGGAGGGTCTTGGGGCGAGAAGGAAAGCGGGAATAGGGGTTGCGAGGGGCGGGCCTAAGTGGGAATAAACGGGTTCCGTGAACAAGCCCAGGAGTCGCAGCAGAAAACCTCTCAGCAGGTCCTCAGGAACCGCCCGTAGGAGCCGCAGAGGGAAGCAGGCCGAGGCGGCCTCCACCTCGACTCCGGAGGCGGCCAAGGGCCGCGAGGACCAGAGGATCGGCCTCCTGATCGACGCCGACAACGTGTCCCATCAGCACCTGGCCACCCTACGCAAGTTCATCGGCGACACCCCCCTCATCTCAGCCCGGGCCTACGGCGACTTCCAAGGCCGGCTCAGCGGATGGCGGGCGGCCGCCGCCGAATGGCCGGAACTCGAGCTGGTCGACCAGCGCAGCTACACGCCGGGCAAGAACGCCGCCGACATGCGCATGACCATCGACGCGGTCAAGCTGCTCGCCGGCGCCAACCCGCCCACGACGCTCGTCTTCGTGACCAACGACAGCGACTTCACGCCCGTGGTCGAGGACGCCAAGCGCCTCGGGGTGCGCATCGTGGTGATGGGCGAACGCACGCACCGTGCGCTCCGATCCACGGCCCATCATTACCTCAATCTTTCGGAGCTCCGCGACCGGCACGAGACGGAGACGGCGATCAAGTCGGACCCGCGCCGGGCGCTCGAGCTGCTCGGCAAGGCGATCCGACTGCTCACGCCCAAGTCCAAGGCCGAGGCGCTGGCCCTGCTCGACGAGTTTGAGCGGATCCTTCCGGAACTGAATTTCGGAGCGCCGGCCAAGGCGCCCAAGCCGCCCAGGCCGGCGCGTGAGGCCCGCCCGCCCAGGCCGGCGCGCGAAAAGCGACCGGAAGAGCCGAACGCGGGCAACGCATCCGCCAACGCGGCCGAAATCGAACGTCGTCGGCAGCTGCTGCTGGCCTGCGAGGGCCTGGTGGAGGCGCTCGTCTCCACGGCCCAGGCCTCGGCTCCGGCGGACGGGTGGATCAAGGTGGAGTTCCTGAAGAAGGACTTCCTGCGCCTGCATCCGGGCCTGGAGGTGGGTGCGCCGCGTTACGCGAAGTTCTACCGCATGCTCGAGGACACGGGCAGGTTCGAGACGGAGATGCGCGGCTCGACGGTCTTCGCCCGGGTCAAATCCTGAGGCGCTCAGCGGGCCGCTGGACGGCCCACGGCGCGGGCGAGGAACTCAAGCGTGACGCCCCGGACGTCCGGCGTCTCCGACGACGATGACACCGCACGTCCGGCCACGGCTCCGGTCCGCGTCCAGGACTTCCCGCGCGGGCGCAGGTCGAAGGTGTGCGGCGCGCCTTCGACGACGACGTACTCATGGTCGACTCCGGCCTTGGCGAGGGCAGCGACCATCAGTTCCGACTGCCCAAGGGCGACGGTCGTGTCGGCGGTGCCGTGCAGGATCAGCACGGGCGGGTCGCCGGCGTCGGCCTGACGGGCGGGAAGGAAGGTCCACTGGCGGTCGGCGGGCACGCCGGGGATGTCTCCGCGGCCGTGCTTGGAGAAGTCGGTGACGCCGTACATGTCGATGACCGCCGACACCTTGGCGGAATGCTTCGCCGCCGGGTCGCCGCCAGGTCCGGCACGGTCATCCGAAAGTCCGACCATGAGGGCGAGGTAGCCGCCGGCGGACCCGCCGGCGACGGCGATGCGCGCAGGGTCCAGGCCGAGCGCGTCCGCGTTGGCCCGCATCCAGCGCACGGCCGCACGGCAGTCCGCGATGTTGCGCGGCCAGACGGACGGGTCGGTCTTGGAGCCGAGCGCGTAGTTGCAGCTCACGACGACGTAGCCGGCGCGCGCAAGGTCAGCGCTCACGCTTGCCGAACGGTATTCGGCCTTGTCGCCGGCGGTGAAGCCGCCGCCGTGGATGAAGAGGACGCCGGGCTGGCGCACCTTGAGGTCGCGCCCGTGGCGGACGTAGAGATCAAGGCGCTCCTTCCGATCGGGCGGCAGGAAGGCGAGGTCGCTGAGACGATGCACGGGCTCGGGCAGGTCCATGGTGTAAGCGCGACGCATGGCCGTCTCGATGAGGTCTGGCAGCTCCGCCAGACCGGCCTGTCCGGGCGGCGAAAGCTCGAAGATCTTGGCGGGGACTTTCTTGGCCTGTGCGAACAGCAGCGGGCAGGCGAGGAGCAGCGTACAGAGGGTGCGCATGGCGGGGCCGGGAAGGACTACCCTCCCCCGCCCCTTGCGTCAACGGCACCCTCAGGCGAGCGCGTGCGCGTAGCCGTCGACGATTGCGCGCAGGGACGCCTCCACGAGGTTTTCGCTGACCCCGACCGTGCCCCAGGAGGCCTTGCCGTCAGAAGAACGGATGACCACGCGGGTCTTGGCCGCGGTGCCGTCAGCGCCGCCGAGGATGCGCACCTTGTAGTCGACGAGCCTGACCCTGCTGAGCCTGGGGAAGGCCTTCACGAGGGCGGATCGCAGGGCCTGGTCGAGCGCATGCACGGGACCGTCGCCTTCCGCGACCGTGAGGGATTCCTCGCCGGCGATCGACACCCGGACCACGGCCTCGCAGTAGGCCGAGCCCTTGGCGCCGCGCGCGGTCACATGGTAGGAGACGACGTCGAAGGGGACCTTGCCGGAGCGGCCGAGATGACGGCGCAGGAGAAGCGCGAGGGAGGCCTCGGCGTCCTCGAAACTCCAGCCGCCGTGTTCGAGCTTCTTGAGCTCCTCGAGGGCGGAGGCGGTCGCGGGCGAATCGCGGTCAAGGTCGATGCCCAGGGCCTGCGCCTTGAGGACAATGTTGCTACGACCGGACTGGTCGCTGACGAGCACGACGCGCTCATTCCCCACGGCCTCGGGGTCGACGTGCTCGTAGGCGGCGGAGAACTTGCGGACGGCGTCGACGTGCGTCCCGCCCTTGTGGGCGAAGGCGGCGGAGCCGACCCAGGGACGGCGCGGATCGGGGGCGAGGTTGGCCACGCCGTCGACGAAGCGCGAGAGGTGGGTCAGGCGGCGGAGGGAGGCTGCCGGGACGCACTTCCAGCCGTGCTTGAGCTGGGCGCAGGGGATGACGGCGGTGAGGTCGCAGTTGCCCGTGCGCTCGCCGATGCCGTTCATGGTGCCCTGCACGTGGGAGGCGCCCGCCTCGAGCGAGGCCAGGGCGTTGGCCAGACCGAGTCCGGCGTCGTCATGGGTGTGAATGCCGACCGGGACCTTGAAGGCCTTGAGGGCGGCGCGGGTGGCGGCGGCCACTTCGGCAGGCAGGGATCCGCCGTTGGTGTCGCAGAGCACGACGCGGTCGGCGCCGCCCTCGACGGCGGCCAGCATGGTCGCGATGGCGTAGGCGGGATCCTCCTTCCAGCCGTCGACGGCATGCTCGCAGTCATAGACGACCTCGCGGCCGTGGGACTTGAGATGGGCGACGGTGTCACGGATCATCGCGAGGTTCTCCTCGGGCGTGCAACGGAGCACCTCCCGGACATGGAGGGCGGAAGTCTTGCCGTAGATGGTCACCACCGGGGTGTCGACCTCGAGCAGGCCGCGCACCTGGGCGTCCTCGGAGGCGCGCACGCCCTTGCGACGGGTCGATCCGAAGGCGGCCAGCTTCGCGCGCTTCAGGCGGAGCTTCTTGGCCCGGGCGAAGAACTCGACGTCGCGGGGGTTGGAGCCCGGCCAGCCGCCTTCGACGTAGGTGACGCCGAAGCGCTCGAGCTCGGCGGCGATGCGCAGCTTGTCATCGACGGAGAAATGGATGCCCAACCCCTGCGAGCCGTCGCGGAGGGTGGTGTCGTAGATTTCGATGCTGCGTGCCATGGTGGTGAAAAGGGGATGCTTCCGTTCCGGAGTCCGCGGAACGGGGAGGCGCCGGAGGCGGTCCGTTACGCGGGCTCAGAGCCCGATGATGCCGATAATCGCCGTGAGGGAGGCACGGCCTTCCCTGCGGAGGGCGGGCGTCGTGGACTGGACCTTGGCGGGCATTGGAAAGAGCACTTCATAGGGCCAGGACAGATGAGTCAAAGGCAAAGGCGGGTGAAAAACCTCTGATGGCTCGCAAAAAGGGGGCAAATGGCCCTTATGGACGCATGCGGCTGCTCCCCACCCTGCTCTTCGCAATGGGCGCAGTCTGCCCGCTACCGGCACAGTGGCAGATCTTCGCCGAGAAACTGCCGGAGGCCGGAAACTGGTCCACCTACAGGATGGAGCGCAGTCGCGACGGGAAGGTCTTCTCGACGTCAGAACTCAGGGTATCGGTGACCGAAGGCGGCGAAATCGGCGGGATGCCCCATGCATGGATGACGATCGAGCCCGTAGGGTGGCTGGGCTCCAAGGAAAAAGGCCCGCTCCGCCTCCTGCTGCCCAGAAACCTCGGACGCTCGGGCGCAAGCCGACTGCTTGAGAACACGGCCGCGATCGTCTTCGAGAACCCGAAGAAGGGAGCCTACCGCATGCGGGCGGAGGACGTCACCTGGCTCATGGACTGGGCCAATCTCACCTACGAGAGCGAGCTCACCCCGGACGGCGCGACGGAGGAGAAGGTGAGCGTGGCCGGCGAGGACCGCACGTGCCGCAAGTTCAGGATGCGCACGGTGACCGCCACGGACCCGCCGCTGGTACCCAAACAGACGATCACCATGGACGGCACGCTCTGGCGCGACGAGTCGATCCCCTTCGGCGTGGCCAAGGCCGAATGGAAGGAGAAGACGACGAAAAGCGGGAAGGACTCCGAGGAGACCAAGACGCTCACGCTGACCAGCTTCGGCAAGGGACCCGCCGGCCCGCCCCCCGCCAAGGCTGAAGACTTCTCGCTCTGGAAACTGATCTTCGGCCGGTGAGACGGACCAGCCCGTCCGGGGTGGCCGGACGGGCTGGTTTTTCAAGTGGTGGCCGGAGTCGGAATCGAACCAACGACACGATGCTCTTCAGGCATCTGCTCTACCAACTGAGCTATCCGGCCATGCTGACTGAAAACGCACGATGCCCCCGGGGCCTCCGCCTGTCAATCCGACAAGCGGGCCCCTGAGCAGGCTCAGAAGGAGAATTTCCAAGGCGCCAGGCGGCGCTGGACCTCGGCGATGACCTCGCCCTCCCCGGCCTCGCCCTTGTCCGACACGAAGGTCACGGAGAAACGCACGAACGCGCCGCAGTCGTCCCACGGCACGGTGGAGATGAGGTGTTCGGTGATCATCCACTGCGAGAAGGCCTCACCGGAATCGAAGCTCACCGTGCCGGAGGGGCCGGTGGCGGACTTGGGCGCGGGCATGTAGAGGAAGAAGCCGGCGCCGGGCTTGCGCACCTGGAAGCCGAGCTGGGCGAGCACGCCGACGAGCTTGTCCATGCGGCGGGAATACTTGGCGGCGATGGCCTTCGGGATGGAGACCTCGTCGAGACCGGCGGCGCCGGCCTTCTGGATGCCGAGGAACTGACCGGAGTCGGAGTTATCCTTCACGTCGCCGTAGGCGCGGACGAGCAGCGCGTTGCCGGCGACGAAGCCGATGCGCCAGCCGGTCATGTTGTGGCTCTTGGAGAGCGAGTGCAGCTCGACGGCCACGTCCTTCGCGCCGGGGACCTGGAGGATGGAGACCTGGGGACCGGAGAAATGGAGCGAACCGTAGGCCGCGTCCTGGATCACGATGAGCCCGTGCTTCCTGGCGAAGGCGACGACCTCCTCGTAGAACTTCAGGGTGGCGCAGGCGCCGGTCGGATTGTTAGGGTAGTTGAGGACGAGGACCTTGGCCTTGGCGAGGACGTCCGCGGGCACCGAATTCAGATCGGGCAGGAAGGCGTTCTCCGCGGTGAGCTTCAGGTTGTGGACGACGCCGCCGTAATACTTGGCGTGGGTGCCGAAGACGGGGTAGCCGGGCACGGTCATGAGCACGACGTCGCCGGGATTGATGAAGCAGGCGGGCAGGATGGAGAGCGCCGCCTTGGATCCGATGGAGTGCAGGACCTCGGTGTCGGGGTCGACGTCGACGCCGAAGAGGGATTTCATGTAGCGGGCCGCGGCCTGCTTGAAGTCGGCGCCTCCGTTGTCCGCGTAGCCGCGGTTCTCAGGCTTGGCGGCCTCGGTCTGGAGGGCCTTCACGACGGAAGGGAACGCCATCTCGTCCGGCTCGCCCACGCCGAGGTCGATCAGCGCGACGTCCGGCTTGGCCTTCTTGGCGGCGGCCTTGGCGCGCTTGATCTTCTCGAACTTGTAGATGGCGGTCGACTTGCCGTAGTTGGCGCCGCCGATGCGCTCGGCGAAAAGCTGCTGGATGTAGGGATCGGACATGTTGGAGGAACCTCGAAAAAGAGGGGGAACGGGGTCGATGGCAAGCGGCCAGAGGGCGTCCTTGCGGAACCCCGCGGAGCCCGGCATCCTGAGGCATGGAAACGGAGCTCGAACGCCTGGCCCGGGAACGCAAGGAACGCTGCGGCTGGGGAGGGACCTGGCGCCTGTGCGGCCTGATGCTGCTCTGCGTGACGGTCGGGGCGGTTTCCGGCGCCGCCACCCGCGACTCGATTCCCACCTGGTACGCCGGGCTGCAGAAGCCCGTCTTCAATCCCCCGAACTGGATCTTCGCCCCGATGTGGTCGACGCTCTACCTTCTCTTCGGATGCTCGATGGGCCTGGCCTGGGAACGCGGGGCCGACCGGCTGACGAAGACGACCTTCTTCGCCCTGCTCTGCGTCAACGGACTCTGGTCACTGCTCTTCTTCGGACTGCGCAGCCCCGGGCTGGCCCTGATCGACATCGCGGCCTACCTGCTGCTCCTGGGCTCATGGGTGAGGATGCTCGCGCGCCACGACCGGACCGCGGCCTGGCTGCAGGCGCCGCACCTCCTCTGGGTCGCCTTCGCCGCCGTGCTCAACGCGAGCATCTGGTGGCTTAACAAATAGGAAGGCCCCGGAGGTCCGGGGCCTTCGCGTGAGGGCTCGGGCGGAGGTCAGGCGTCGAGCTTGGTCCAGCGGGCGTTGCCCTTGGAGGACTTCACCGCGGCCTCGATGAAGGCCATGCCGGTGACGCCGTCGTCGATGGACGGGAAGTCATAGCCGCCCTTCGGGGCCTTGCGGCCTTCGAGACGGTCGGTGAT
>CAZRPB010000004.1:0-50131 GCA_964601955.1 uncultured Klebsiella sp.
GCGCCATGGATGGTGATGGCCGCGGCCGTCTCCGCCGCGAAGCCGTGGACGGGCTGAAGCTTGACCATCTTGTGGCCCATCGTGCGGATGATCTTCCAGCCGCCCGCCGCGGTCCCGAGCGCCATCGTGATCGCGCAGAGCACGATGACCCAGTACGGGGCATGGTCGACCACGCCCTTGGCGTTGAGCTCGGGCTTCATGAACGAAGCCCATTCAGGGTGGCCATTGAAGGCGCCCGAGGTCGTGCCCACGATGAGCGCGAAGGTGATGATGCCCACCGTCTTCTGGGCGTCATTGGAGCCGTGGGAGAAGCCCATCATGCCCGCCGAGATCAGCTGCAGCCTTCCGAAGCGGCGCTGCACCACGCTCGGGCGCGCCATCAGCCGGACGATGACGGCCGTCAGCAGGGCCATGAAGACGACCCCGAGCGCGAAGCCGATGAACGGCGAGATGAACATGGGCTTGATCAGCTTGGGCCAGAGGCCTGCCGTCTTGCCGCCCTCGGAGGCGGACCAGATCAGCCTCCCCCAGTCGAGGTGCGTCTGCCCGAGGACGCCGCCGCAGAGCCCGCCGATGAGCGCGTGCGAGGAGCTGGAGGGGATGCCGAACCACCAGGTGATCAGGTTCCAGACGATTCCGCCGAGCAGCCCGCAGGCGATGGCCAGCTGCTGGACCTGGAAGCCGCCCGAGACGTCGATGTAGCCCGAGTAGATGGTCTTGGCCACCGCCGTGCCCCAGAAAGCCCCCACCAGATTGGTGATCGCGGCGAGCAGGATGGCCTGGCGCGGGGTGAGGACCCGCGTGGAGACCACCGTGGCGATCGCGTTGGCCGCGTCATGGAAGCCGTTGATGTATTCGAACACCAGGGCGACCACGATGACCGCCAGCATCAGGACGAAGGGGTCCATGGGTCCGCGGCGTCCGGATCAGGCGTACTTGAGGGCGATCTGGAACACGACCTTGCCGGCGTCGCGGCAGTGGTCGATGGCGCGCTCCAGCAGCTCGTAGATGTCCTTGAGCACCACGACCTCCTTGGCGTCGACGTTGCCCTGGTAGAGGTCGCGGAGCAGCCCGACCATGAGCCGGTCGGCGTCGCCCTCGATCGTCTGCAGCGTCTCGTAATGGTCCTGGATCTCCTCGACGTTGGAGAGCTTGCGGAGCTTGCGCACCAGCGCGGCGGTCACCTCGGTGGCCTGCTCGAGCATGCGCACCTGCTTGTCCACGATGTCGGTGGAGAACTGCGAGGGGCAGATGGCGAGACGTTCGCCGACCTTCTCGCAGGTCTTCGGAATCTTGTAGAGGGCGTTGGCCAGCGCCTCGATGTCCTCGCGCTCGAGCGGGGTGACGAAGGTGCGGCACAGCTCCTGGGTGATGCTCAGCCCGATGCGCTTGTCGTTGCGGCGGGCGACGACCAGCTCGGTGAAGCTGCGGTCGAAGTCGGGCTTGCCCAGCTGGGAGCAGAGCCGCGCGACGGCCTTGGCGCTCTTGGCCGCCTCATCCGCGCTGGCCTCCAGCAGCTCGTAGAATTTCTCGTCCTTGCCGAGGGCCTTCTTCAGGAAGTCTTTCATCGTCTTGGGGTGGGTTTGCGGCTGGTTTGAACCCGCTACCGGGACAGGTGCGCAACAACGCTCCGTAACGCCAGCGTAACAAACGACACATCAGAAGGTTACGATTGTTACAATCGTGTGTCCTGCCCTCCTTCCGTCTTTTCACCGTCCCGTGCCTGTTCCGACGCGGAAAGGACATGTGGGAGGGGCATCATCCGTTTCCATGGTGAACGTCGAACGTCCGGTCCCTCCTCACAAGGTCCTGTTCCGCACCCTGGTGCTCTCCGACCTCCATCTCGGCACGAAGGACTCCCAGGCGCGCGAGCTGCTCGAGGTGCTGCGCGGCGTCCGCTGCGAGAAACTGATCCTCAACGGCGACATCATCGACCTCTGGTCGCTGCGGCGTAAGAACCACTGGAGCCCGGCCCACACCGCGGTGGTGAGGCGCCTCATGAAGATGGCGGAGAAGGACGGCACCAAGGTCGTCTACCTGCGCGGCAACCATGACGACTTCCTTCGCCGCCTGATCCCCATCGCGCTCGACCGCATCGAGCTCGCGGAGGAGCACGTGCACGTCGGCGCCGACGGCAGGCGTTACCTTTGCATCCACGGCGACGCGTTCGACACGGTCACGGCCAAGATGCGCTGGCTCGCCGTGATCGGCGACATCAGCTACCAGCTGCTGCTCGACATCAACCGGTTCTACAACCGCTGGCGCGCCTGGCGCGGCAAGGAGTACTTCTCGCTCTCCCAGGCCATCAAGGGCCGCGTGAAGGAGGCGGTGAGCTTCATCTCGCGGTTCGAGGACCACATCCAGTCCCTCGCCGCCCGTCGCGGCTGCGACGGCGTGATGTGCGGCCACATCCACAAGGCGGAGGACCGGATGATCGGCGGCGTGCGCTACCTCAATTCGGGAGACTGGGTGGAGTCGCTCACCGCGGTGGTCGAGGAGACGGACGGGACCCTGCGGGTCGTCGGCCGCGACGAGCTGCGCGCGCGGATCGCCGCGCAGCGCGCGAAGGCCGCCGCGGGCGAGTTTCCGTCCCTGCGCGCCGCGGAGGCGGCGCCGGTCCGATGATGCGGGTGCCCGTGCTCTCCGCCGGTTTCGGCGAAGGGCACAATGCGGCCGCCCGGGCGGTGGCGGAGGCCCTGACGGGCCATCTCTCCGGCGCGTTCGAGTCCCGTGTGCACGACCTCTTCATCGAGGCCTACGGTCCGGAGCGCGCCCGCGCCCAGCGGGACGGATACATCCGGCTCGCGAACCGCTTCCCGCGACTCTGGGGCTGCCTGTACGCCGGCCTCGACCGCATGCCCCTCGTCCGCGCCTCCCTGCCGCTGGTGCGGCCGGTGGAACGTCGGCTCAACGCGCTGCTCGATGAGGCCGCGCCCCGCGCCGTCGTCTCGGCCTATCCGCTGTACAACTACATGATGGCCCGCCGCTGGCGGCGTGACGACCCCGCGCGCCCGCGGCTCATCACCGTGGTCACCGACTCGATCTCGGTGAACCGAGCCTGGCACCGCGCGCATTCCGACTGGTACGTCACGCCGAACCGGGCCACCGCCGACGTGATGGTCAGGCAGGGCGTGCCCGCCGCGCGCGTGCTGCCCTTCGGATTCCCCGTGCCCGCGCGTCTCGCCGGACGTTCCACCGCGCTCCCGGGCGGCCGCCCGCGCGTGCTGCTCATGCTCAATCCCGGTCGGAGCGACGCGGTCGCTCTGGCCGCCTCGCTGGCTTCGCTCGATCTGGAGCTGACGGTGACGGTGGGGCGTGACGCCGGATTCAAGGACGCGGTCGGGCGCGCCGTCGCAGGACGGGCCGAAGTGCTGGGATGGACCGACCGCATCCCGGAGCTCATGCTCTCGAGCCATCTCGTGGTCAGCAAGGCGGGCGGCGCCACGACCCATGAGTGCGTGGCGGCCGGCGTGCCGATGGTGATCACCCAGGTCATACCCGGGCAGGAGGCGGGCAACGCCCGGCTCATCACGGGGCATGGCGCAGGCGCGTTCGGTCTCGATCCGCAGTCCGCACGTGAGGCGGTCGCCTCGGCCTTCGCGGACGAATGGAGGGTCTGGCGGGCCTGGAAGAAGTCCGTCGAGGCGCTCGGTGACGCCGGCGGGGCCCGTCGTGTGGCCGACCTCGTCGCGCGGGAGCTCGGGGTCGCGGCCCCGGTCGCCGACTAGTCCGTCCCTTCGGGATCTTCCGGGGCGCGGCGCGTGCGCGTGTCGAGGAACTTCCTGAGCTCGCGCGCCGTCGCCTCGCCGAAGCCGGGCACCTCGGCGATCTCGGCCTCGGTCGCCTTGCGCAGCGCCTGGATGCTGCCGAAGGCCTCCAGCAGGGCCTTGCGACGCGCCGGTCCGAGGCCCGGCATCTCGTCCAGGACCGATTCGCGCAGCTTGCGCGTGCGCAGCTCGGCGTTGAAGTCGTTGGCGAAGCGGTGGGCCTCGTCGCGGATGCGCATGAGCAGGGCGAGCCCGACGTCGTGCCGCGGCAGCTTCAGTTCGCGTCCGTCGGGGAAGACGACCGTCTCCTCGCGCTTGGCCAGGCCGATGAGCGGGGGCGGGGCGAGGTCATGTTCCTTGAAGGCGGCGAGCGCGGCGTGGACCTGGCCGAGGCCGCCGTCGATGATGACCAGTTCGGGGAACGCGCGGCGCTCCTCGTGCAGGCGCGTGTAGCGGCGGCCGACCACTTCCTGCATCGCGCGGAAGTCGTCATTGCCCTCGAACGACCTGATCCTGAAGCGGCGGTAGCCGGACTTGTCGGCCTGGCCGTCGACGAACCGCACCATGGAGGCCACGGCCAGCGTGCCCGAGATGTGGGAGATGTCGAAGCACTCCGCCGTGGCGGGCGGACGCTCCAGGCCGAGCGCGGCCGCGAGCGCGGCGAGGGCGGCGGCCTCGTCGCGGCGGGGCAGGGGGTTCTCGCGCAGGAATCGCCGGGACTTCTCGGTGGTGCGCCGCAGCGCGTCGAGCAGGTCGCGCATGTCGGCGGCCTTCTCGTAGTCGCGCGCCTCGGCGGCGGCGCGCATCTCCGCCTCGACCGCCTCGGCCCATTCCGCGGCCTTGCCGTCGAGGAAGGCGCACGCGTCGTCGACCCGTTTGCGGTACTCCTCCTCGGTCACCTCGTTGGCGTGCCGCTGGATCTCGGCGCGCGCGCCGGAGTAGAGCCGCCAGCGTCCGTCCGGGAGCCGTTCCGGGGCGGCGTCCCCGAGCAGGATGCCGAACTTGGTCCGCATCTCGTTGAGCGCCCTGCGCACCGCGCGCTGGTGGGGGAACGGGCCGTAGTGCCGCGCCGTCTCCGAGGTGCGCGCCCGCACGATGCGGAAGCGCGGCACCGGGTCCTGGAGGTCGACCCGGATCTGGGGGAACTGCTTGTCGTCCCTGAACAGGATGTTCCAGCGGGGGCGCCAGCGCTTGATCAGCCTGCCCTCCAGCAGGAGCGATTCGGTCTCCGTCCGCACCTCATGCCATTCCAGGTCGTGGACCGTGTCCATCATGGCGGCCACCTTGGGGGTGAGCCGGGTGCGGGGGGCGAAGTAGCTGGCCAGCCGCCTTTTCAGGTCCTTGGCCTTGCCCACGTAGACCACCAGGCCGGCCGCGTCCCGCATCAGGTACACCCCGGGGGCGCGGGGCGCCCGCCGCGCCCTCGCCTTGGGCGAAAGTTCTTCCCGGCCGGTTTGCATTTTGCGGGTGTTCTCAAACCCTGCGGGTGTTCCGCAGTCCCGCAAATGGATTCCTGCCGCCCCGCCCATCCCCGCGAAGTCCTCGTCATCAACGTGGGCGACGAGCTCCTCGACGGCCTGCGCGGCAACTCGCACCTCGTGTGGCTCGGCGAGCAGCTCGCCCGACGCGGCCTGCCCGTGACGCGCGCCGTGACCGTGCGTGACGACGCTTCCGCCATCGCCCGCGAGGTCGGGGCGGCCTGGGGAGTCTACGACGTCATCGTCACAACCGGAGGCATCGGTCCCACCACCGACGACTGCACGCGCGAGGCGGTCGCCGCCGCGCTGGGCGTCGGGCTCACGCGCACGCCTCACTCCGAGTCCGCCCTCCGTGAACGCTTCCAGCGGATCGGAAGGGCCGTCTCCGACGCCGACCTCCGGCAGTGCCGCGTGCCGGTCGGCGGCGCCGAGCTGCGCAATCCCCGGGGCACCGCCCCCGGCGTCTGGTTCTCGCGCGAAGGCCGCGCCCTGGTCATGCTGCCCGGCCCCGGCCTGGAGCTGAGGCCGATGTTCGACGAGGAGGTCGTGCCGAGGCTGCGTGACCTCGGTTGCGCCTGCCGCGGCGAGGCCTACGTGCAGGTGCGCACCTATGGCATCGGCGCCGCGCCGCTCGAGGCCCTCATCCGGCCCGTCGTGCCCGCGGAGCTCACGCTCACCTTCGGCACCCACACCGGAATCGTCGACGCGCGCATCTCATCGGGCGGCAGCGGCGCGTCGGCTGAAGACCTTTGCGACGTCGCCCGGCGAGTCCGTGACGCCGTCGGCGAGGACTTCATCTGCACCGGGCACGCCTGCCTGGCCTCAATCGTGATCGAGCAGCTGCGCTCGCTGGAGAAGAGCGTCTCGCTGGCCGAATCCTGCACCGGCGGCCTGCTCGCCGACGCCTTCGCCTCCGTGCCGGGCGCCTCCAAGGTGTTCGCCGGCTCCGCCGTCTGCTACTCCAACGACGCCAAGATGAACCTCCTCGGCGTTCCCGAGTCGTTGATCGCCCAGCACGGGGCCGTCTCGGCCGAGGCGGCCGCGGCCATGGCGTCCGGCGCCGCCGAGAAGTTCGGTTCCGACTACGCGTTGTCCGTCACCGGCTTCGCCGGGCCGGACGGTGGCACCGACGCCGATCCCGTCGGCACCGTCTTCCTCGGGTATTCTTCGCCCACCGGCGTCTGGTCCCGCCGCATCTCCGTCGTCGGCGACCGCGCGCAGGTGCGCCGTCGGTCCGTGAACACCGCCCTCGACTGGATGCGCCGCAAGCTCAACCGTTACCGCGTCGAGGACCTGCTGCACGGGTCCTGACCGGCTCCGGGGCGACGTCGCGGCCGACGCCGCGCGCACAAAGGGTTGCCACCGCCATGCGACGGCGAAGATTAGGGCCGTGCCGGCCTACCTAGCCATCGTCGCGGGCAAAGACGAATTCCTCGTCGACCGGGACGCCCGCGCCCTCTTCGAGGCCGCGAAGAAGAAGCTCGGCTCGGAGGCCGAGGCGGAGGTGATCGACGGGGCCATGATCCGCGTCGAGGACGCCCAGGGCATCGAGACCCGCTTCATCGAGTCGCTCCGGACCCTGCCGATGTTCGGCGGGGCCAAAGTCCTCTGGCTGCGCAACCTGAACTGGGTGGCCGACACGCAGCAGGGGAGGTCGGAGGAGGCGAAGGAGCGTCTCGGGGCCATGCTCAGCGCCCTGCCTACGGCTCCCGACGACGTCCACGTGATCATTTCGGCCACCCCTTATGACGGACGACGCAAGGACCTTTCCGCGCTCAAGGAGACCGCGGATGAGTTCGTCGTCCATGCGGCCGGCCGTCCCTCGCCCTTCGGACCCGATCCCGCGGCCGAGCAGCAGGCTGAGATGGCCGCGGCGCATCTCAGGTCCCTCGGCGTGAAGTTCGAACGTGGCGTTCCGGAGGCCGTCGTGGGCCGCGTCGGGCAGTCCACGCGGCTCGTCCTCGGGGAGTGCGACAAGCTCGCGACCTACGCGGGCAAGGGCGGCTCCCTGCGCGAATCCGACGTCCATCTGCTCGTGCCAGTCTTCGGCGACGGCGATTTCTTCGAGCCCATCGAGGCCTTCGCCGCACGGGACCTGCCCTGGGCGCTCGCCGCCCTCGACCGTTACTTCTTCAACGAGTCCTCCGCCCGCCCGCTGCTTTCCGCGCTCCAGAACCGCCTCCGCCTCCTCATCCAGATCCGTGCGCTCGCCGATTCCGGGGATTTCCGCCTCTCGGAGGCCGGGCTGCCCAAGGGCGCCTTCGAGACCGCCTCCGCCCGGCACGGGCCGACCTTCGGCTCGGCGGCCAAGTCCAGCGCCAACGTCTTCTCCCAGAACCCCTGGTACGTCTCGAACAAGGTCGCGCCGGCCGCCTCCCGTTACGCCCTGGCTGAGCTGATCGACGCCCAGCTCGCCTGCGCCGACTGCTTCGACGCCTCCAATCGCGGCGCCGACGAGGAGCAGGCCGTGCGCGCGCTGTTCCTGCGTGCGCTTGCCGTGGGACGCCAACCCTGATATCCGTAATCCCTTCCGCGCACGATGTCCCAAGACCACGTCCCCAACGTCCTCGCCGACCGATACGCCTCCCCCGCCATGAAGGCCGTGTGGTCCACGCGCGGCCGCGTGGTGCTGGAGCGCGAATACTGGATCGCCGTGATGAAGGCGCAGCGTGACCTCGGGCTCGACATCCCGGCCGAGGCCCTCGCCGCCTACGAGCGCGTCAAGGACCGGGTCGACTTCGACTCCATCCGCCGCCGCGAGGAGGAGACCCGGCACGACGTCAAGGCGCGCATCGACGAGTTCTGCGCGCTGGCCGGCCATCAGCACGTGCACAAGGGCCTGACCAGCCGTGACCTCACCGAATCCGTCGAGCAGCTGCAGGTCTTCCGCTCCCTGCGCCTCGTGCGCGCCAAGGCCGTCGCCGCGCTCGGCGCGCTGGCCCGGCGCGCCCAGGCCGACCGCGACCTGCTCATCGCCGCCCGCACCCACAACGTCGCCGCGCAGCCCACCACCGTGGGCAAGCGTTGGGCCATGTTCGGCGAGGAGTGCCTGCGCGGCGTCGCGCAGATCGACGCCGCCCTCGGCGCTTTCGCGGCCCGCGGGCTGAAGGGCGCGGTCGGCACGCAGCTCGACCAGCTGACCCTCTTCGGCGGCGACGCGGCCAAGGTCTTGCGGCTCGAGGAGCGCGTGCTCGCGCACCTCGGCATCCCCCGTTCACTCGGCGCGGTCGGCCAGGTCTATCCCCGTTCGATGGACCTCGAGGTCGTCTCGGCCCTCCTTTCCGCCGCGTCCGGCCCTTCCTCCTTCGCGCGCACCCTTCGCCTCATGGCGGGCCATGAACTGGCCAGCGAGGGCTTCCTGCCCGGCCAGGTCGGCTCCTCCGCGATGCCGCACAAGATGAACGCCCGCACCTGCGAGCGCATCAACGGCTTCCACGTCATCCTCCGCGGCCATCTCGCCATGGCGGCCTCGCTGTCCGGCGACCAGTGGAACGAGGGCGACGTCTCCTGCTCGGTCGTCCGGCGCGTCCTCCTCCCCGACGCCTTCCTCGCTCTCGACGGCCTCTTCGAGGCCTTCCTCACCGTCCTCGGCCAGATGGAGGTCAACCGGCCCGTCGTGGACCGCGAGTCGGCCCACTACCTGCCGTTCCTGCTCACGACCACCTTCCTGATGGAGGCCGTCAAGGCCGGCGCGGGACGGGAGGCCGCGCATGAGGCGATCAAGGAGCACGCCGTGGCCGTCGCCAAGGACCTCCGTTCGGGCGGCAGCGCCCGCAACGACCTCGTCGAGCGGCTCGCCGCCGACCGACGCGTCGGCGTGCCCCTCGAGGCGCTGCGGGCCGCCGTCGCCCGCGCCTCCGAACTGACCGGGGCGGCGGGCGCCCAGGTGGACGCCTTCGCACGGCAGGCGGCCGAGTGGAAGGTGAAGGTTCCGGAGTCCGCGGAAGTGCGTCCGGGCCGCATTTTGTAAGCCTTCGCGCGTCGTGCGCGGGGGCCGGGGTTTTCCGTGTTGCCAAGGGGCAGGGGGGTTCCCACAACCCACCTTTCAAACCGTTCCCTCCCATGTCCTCCCTCATCGGCAACCTTCTCGTCGCGCAGAGCGGCGGCCCCACCCCCGTCATCAACGCCAGCCTCGCCGGGGTGATTTCAGAGGCCCTGAAGCATGAGGACGAGATCCCTGAGATCTACGGCGGACTGAACGGCATCCAGGGCGTGCTCCATGAGGAGCTGGTGGACCTCGCCGCCCAGTCCCAGCAGACCCTGCGGGCCCTGCGTCACACCCCGGGAGCCGCCCTCGGCACCTGCCGCTACAAGGTCAAGAAGCAGGAGGACTTCGACCGCATCCTGAAGGTCTTCGAAGCCCACAACATCCGTTACTTCCATTACATCGGCGGCAACGACTCCCAGGACACCGCCGCTAAGATCGACGCGCTCGCCAAGGAGCGGGGCTACGAGCTCCGCGTGATCGGCGTGCCCAAGACCATCGACAACGACCTGCCCCTCACCGACCACTGCCCTGGCTTCGGTTCCGTCGCCAAGCACATCGGCGTGACCATCCGGGAGACCGCCCTCGACAACGCCGCCATGGGCCAGAACGACTTCGTCTCCGTCCTCGAGGTCATGGGGCGCAACGCCGGCTGGCTGGCCGCCTCATCCGTCCTCGCCCATCGTCGCGACAAGACCGATGACCGCGTGAAGTCCAACACCCATTACAACTGCACCGCCCCGCACATCGTGCTGCTCCCCGAGGTCCCCTTCAGCCCCGAAGCCTTCATCGGACGCGTCCAGGAAGTCCTCAAGACTGAGAAGCATTGCTTCGTGGTCGTCTCCGAAGGCGTGCAGGACGCCGCCGGCAACTACCTCGGCGCCGACACCTCCAGCACCGACGCCTTCGGGCACGCCGTCCTCGGCGGCGCCGGAGAATACCTCCGTAACCTCGTCGAAGACCGTTTCGACGGCGTCAAGGCCCGCGCCTCCAAGCTCGGCATCACGCAGCGCGCCGCATCGCACAACGCTTCCAAGACCGACGTCGAGGAGGCTGAGCTCTGCGGAGCCGCCGCCGTCCGCGCCGCCATCGCCGGCGAGTCCGGTCAGATGGTCATCATGGTCCGTACCGGCAAGGAGACCTACGGGGTTGAGACCCGCCTCGCTCCCCTCTCCGAAATCGCCAACGGCGTGAAGGCCTTCCCGCCGGAGTGGATCGGCGAGGACCGTATGTCCATCAGCCAGGAGTTCGTGAAATATGCGCTCCCCCTGATCCAGGGAGAGATGCAACTTCCTTTCGAACAGGGACTTCCGCGCTACGCCCAGATTTCCCCCTTCAAGGTCCAGCGTCACCTCGAGAAGTACGCCGGGGCTTGAGCCCTCGGTAAGCTGATCGGCCTCCGCCCTCCGGGGCGGGGGCTTTTTCTTGCCGTTCAAGGGTGGTTTAAGGGGTTGCTTCCGCCAGTCTCCATCCTAGTTTCAAAAGACCCCAATCTGCACATGAGCAGCCTTCGCCAACGCGTCTTCATCCTCCTGGGCCTCCTGCTCCTGCCGGCAGTAGGTTCCGCCGCCCTGCAGGACGGCAAGGTGCTGGTAGGCAATCTCACCGGCTCCGCGTTCTCCATCGATGCCAAGAAGGCCCGCAAGCCTCTCACCTCCGGCTTCCTGTTCTCGCCCGCCGAGGGCTATCACATTGAGACGGCCGCCGCCTCCACCGCGGAGCTGATCCTCTCCAACGGCTCCACCCTGATCGTCAGCCCCGAGTCGCTCATCGAGGTGAAGACGTTCCGCCAGGTCGCCTCTTCCGCGATCGTCGAGGGTTCCTATCAGAAGTTCGACAAGGAGCCCTCGCCTTCCGTGACCGAAATCGAGGTCAAGCGCGGCAAGGTCGTGGGTGAAGTCCGCAAGCTCAGCCCCCTGTCTTCTTACGTCATCAAGACCCCCGTGGGCATGGCCCGCATCCGCGGAACCGTCTTCACCGTCGGCTTCACCCGCAACACCAACGGCACCGTCTCGATGAGCATCGGATGCGTGCGTGGATCCGTGGAAGGCGTCGTCTACGACGCCAACACCGGTCCCGTGACCGTGGCCCCCGGCAAGCAGCTTGACGTCACCACGAAGGATCCCGGCAACACCGCGAGCGCCAACAACACCGTGGTGGGGTCCACCGCGGGCGGCGGCACTTCCGCCGGCGGCAACACCCCGGCCGAAAACACCTCGGCCGCCTCGCCCGTCGCGGTTATCGAGCTCGGAGACCTCAATTCCGCCCAGCTCACCGAACTGGCCGCCATCCTGCAGTCCTCCGGCGTGCCCGCTGAGATCATCCAGGCCATCCGTGATCAGGCCACCCTGGCACCTCCGCCTCCCGCTCCCGGCGAGAAGGCTCCCGTCACCGTCATCGAGGACAAGCCGCCCGCGCAGGTCACCGCCGGAAACAATCTGCCCCCGACCCCCGCCATGAGCAGCTCTTCCGGCGGCGGAGGAGGAGGGACTTCGGCCGTCGCCGACCGCATCGCCCAGACCCTGCAGCGTCTTGTCGAGCAGGAGGTCGTCAATCCCCCCACGAATCCCACGCCGACGATGTGAACGCGCTTCGGCGCCTTCAGCGAAGCCCGGGCCACCCCGGGCTTCTTCGTGTCCGTCTTTCTCCACTCGCCAACCGCCTGCCGTCCTCCATCTTCCGACCTCATGCCCATCGCAGGAAAGTTCATCACCTTCGAGGGCGGTGAGGGCGCCGGCAAGTCGACTCAGATCGCGCTTCTCGCCGATCGGCTGACTGCCGCGGGCAGCAAGGTGCTCCGCCTGCGTGAGCCCGGGGGCACGCCCCTGGGTGAGCGACTGCGCGAGGCGCTCAAGCGGCCGGGCGAGTCGATCGCGCCCGGCGCGGAGGCCCTGCTTTTCGCGGCCTGTCGCGCCCAGCTGGTGGCCGAGGCCGTCGCGCCCGCGCTTGCGCGCGGCGAGGTCGTGCTTTGCGACCGTTTCGCCGACTCCACCATGGCCTACCAGTCCGGAGGGAGAGGACTCGACCGGACGCTCATCGCCTCCGTCAACCGGCTCGCCTGCGGCGACGTCAGCCCGCACCTCACCGTGCTCCTCGACGTCGATCCCGCGCACGGCCTCGGCCGGGCCTCCGTCCGGGACCGCGGGCAGTCCGACCGTTTCGAAGCCCTCGACGCGGCATTCCATCTTCGCGTGCGCGCGACCTACCTCGACTTGGCGCGTGAGGAGCCCGGCCGATTCCTGGTGCTTGACGCCGCCCGTCCTGCTACGGCCGTATCGGATGACATCTGGCATGAAGTCACGCGCCGCCTCAGCTGACCCCGCCGACCTCCCGGCGTTCAAGGTGCTCCTGCGCGCCCGCGCCGAGGGCCGCATGCCGCACGCCGTCCTGCTGACCGGCCCCGACCCCGGGGCGCTTGAGCGCGCCTCCCTCCGGCTGGCGGGAGTCCATCTCGGCTGCGAGGACCCTGCTTCGCATCCCGACTGCGCCGTCCTGCGTCCGGCCAAGAAGTCCAGGCGCATCTCGCTCGACGCCGTCCAGACCGTCGTCGCCTCGCTGCGCCTCAGCTCCACCGGCGGGACGCGCGCGGTCGTCGTCCATGAGCCCGACCGTTTCCAATCCGAGGCGGCCAACGCCTTCCTTAAGTCCCTGGAGGAACCCCCTCCCGGCACGCTCATCGTGCTGCAGACCGCGAACTACTACCGCGTCCTGCCCACCGTGCTCAGCCGTTGCCTCCGTTTCCACCTGCCCGGAGAGGCTCCTCAGGTGAGCGACCCGGCCTGGGCGGACTGGTTGCGCGACTTCGACCGTCTGCTGGCCAAGGCGTCTTCGCCCACGCCCGTCCGGCTGACGGAGACCTTCATCCCCGCTTACGCCCTCTGCGCGCGCTTTGAGTCGCTGCAGGAGAAGCTCACCGCCGAGGCCCTGGAGGCTTCGCCGTTGCCGCCGGGCGACGACGATCCGGAGGAGGCCGAGGCGGCCCATGAGGAGTCGCTCCGCCGAGCCGTCCGGTCCCGGTTGCTCGCCTCGGTCGAGGAGAGGATACGGATCTTCGGCCGCGGTCGTCCGGACTGTTCGCTCCAGGCTTCCGCCGCCGTCGTCCGGCTCGAGGAGGCCAGGGGTCGGCTTGAACTGAACTACCAGGTGCTCTCCGCCTTGGAGCAGTTCATGCTTCAGATGCTGCGGGCCTTCGCCCGACGACCTCAGGCAACCTCCGCTGGTCCGCGGGGTTGAATCGTAAGATGTCCGAGGAGAGCACACCCTTGGCCGACGAAGAGGAGGACCGTCGCCTCATGGGGCTGGTGGCTTCGGGGGACGATGACGCCCTCCGTCTGCTCGTGCACCGGCATCATGCCCGCCTCATCGGCTACCTGCGGTCCGAGGTGGGTTCGCAGGCCACCGCCGAGGAGCTCGCGATGGAGGTGTTCATCCGCCTGCACCGCGCGGCCGGTCGCTGGCGTCCGGAGGCCAAGCTGAGCACCTACCTGATCCACATCGCCCGGAACCTCGTCCTCAACGAATGGAGGCGCCGCAGCCGCAAACCCACCTCCGCCCTCGAATCCGCTCCTGAGCCGGGTGATGCCGCCCCTGAGTCAGGCCGCCGTGTGGTGGAGCTCGAGGAGGCGTTCTCCCGGGCCGTCGCGCAGCTGCCGGAGGAGCAGCGCACCGCCATCCTGCTGCTCGTCCAGCAGGAGATGCCCTATGAGGAGATCGCCTCAGCCATGGGGTGCCCCGTCTCCTCCGTGAAGACATGGATCCACCGGGCCAGGGCCCGCCTCAAGGAGCTCATGCGCGACTTTTATGGCCCCGAATCCTAACCGCAACTTGCCGCCTTCCGCGGTGTTGAACACATTGGACTGACATGGAACGCCGACCCGCAGAGCATTTCGACCGCGACCTCGAGGCCGCGCTCGTCCGCGGACGCGCCATGTCCGTCCCCGGCTTCGCCGGCCGCGTCGTGACCGCCGTCCGCGCCGACCGTCTGCGTCGCGCCGTCATCCGCTGGGGCTCAGGCCTTTCGGCCGCCGCCGCCTGCCTGGTGGCCGCCCTGATGCTCGACGCCCCCTCCGACGAGGCGTTGATCGTGGAGGCCAGGTCCCTCGTCGCCGCCGAGGAGTCGGCGCAGTTCCACGAGCTCCTCTCCCTGGCCGATGACCTCGCCCTCCTGCGTCCGGTCATCGACCGCCCCGCCATCGTGGACGACCTGTCCGACGGAGGGTCCTGAGCATGTCTCTGCGTCACCTCCTACCGTCGTTCCTGGCCGCCGTCCTCGCCGCGGCCGACGTCCCCGTGTCCGCTCCTCGTCCGGACCTCGAGCCCTCCATTGAGGAGATCCAGACGCTGCGCCGCATCCTCGAACTTCCTCCGGAGCGTCTTTCCCGCATCCGCGGCGCCATCGAGAAGATGGAGCGCATGCCTCCCGAGGCCCGCAGGGATTTCGCCGAGCGCCTGGCCAAGTTTGAAAACGCCTCCCCTGAGGAGCGCCACGCGCTCTCCCGGGACATGCGTGAGCGCGGCGGCTTCGGCGGCCGGCTCCTCGAGCATCACCTGCGTTCCCTGCCTCCCGAGGAGGCCCGGAGCGAGCGCGAGCGCATCATGGCGATGACGCCCGAGGCGCGCATGGACTTCGTCCGTTCCCTCGCCCTGCGCTATCCTGAGATTGCGGCGAAGGAGAAACGTCCGGAGCCCAAGGACGGCAAGTCGATGAAGCGTCGACCCGGCGTCCCTCCCGGCCCCCTTCAGCCGCCCCAGCAGAAGTGAACGGGCTTCAGGCCCGTCCCTCGGACTTGAGCGCCTGCGTGACGTCCGGCACCGTGATCCGCCGCCGTCCCAGCTCGTCGCGGGCGAAATACTTGTCCGGCTGGCGGACGAGGTCGAACGGCTCGTCCGGCAGATTGTCCTCGTCGAACTCCATCTCGTCGACCGGATCGATGTCGTCGAAGATGTGGCTCATGCGGAGCGGATCGCCTTCCAGCGCCTGGGCCGGGTTGGCGAGGCGCCCCGCTTTGGTGAAATTGAGGAAGAGGCAGGGGTAGAAGCCCTTCTCGTAGGGCTCAAGGAACCGCGAGACCCACTGCCCGGGCACCTCCCATCTCCGGTTGAGGACCACCACGTCGGAGAAGTGCACGCAGGCCGCGTACCATTCCGCCATCTCGGGCCGGCGATGGGCCAGCGGGCAGTCCACCACCGTCACGATGCGTCTGACTTGCCGGCGCGGGTCGCGTCCGAGCGCGGCGTGGATCGCCTCCATCTGGTCGACCTGGGAGAGCGAGCCGCAGGTGACGAGGACCGCGGCGTCCTCGTCGGCGGGGTCGGGCAGCGTCGCGCGCCCGTCGGCGAACTTCCAGCCCCCCTCGCCGCCCTCCCTCGACTCACGGAGCACGCGCACGCGCGAGGCGTCGGGCCAGCCGGCTTCGACCAGCTCCCGGACGACGTCCGTGCGGCCCGAGCCGGCCGCGCCGAGCACGATCACCAGCGGCGTCATGCCTTCCTGCCGCAGCGGCCGAAGGGGGCGTTCTGTCCGCGGTCGCGGATCCAGTGGTCGACCGTGACGAGCGCGGCCATGGCTTCCACGATGGGCACCGCGCGCGGGAGCACGCACGGATCATGCCGCCCGCGGGCCGTCAGTTCACGGGAGCGTCCGTCAGGGCCGACCGTGCGCTGCGGACGGAGCACCGTCGCGGTCGGCTTGAAGGCGACGCGGAAGACCACCGTCTCCCCGTTGGTGATGCCTCCCTGCGTGCCGCCGGAGCGGTTGGTCTCCGTCCGGATCCTGCCGCCGCGTCGCACGAATGCGTCGTTGTGCCGCGAGCCCCTCATGAGCGTGCCGGCGAAGCCGCTGCCGATCTCGAAGCCCTTGGTCGCGGGCAGGGAGAGCATCGCCTTGGCCAGTTCCGCCTCGAAGCGGTCGAACACCGGAGCTCCGAGGCCGGGCGGGAGATTCTCGATCGCGCAGCAGATCACGCCTCCGACCGAGTCGCCTTCGGCGCGGGCCTCCTTGATGAGCGCCTCGATGCGCGTCGCCGTCGCGGGATGCGGGCAGCGGGTGGGGGAGGCCTCGACCTGGCGGAGCGAGGGCGTGCGGGCGGGCGGAGGCATGCGCACGTCGGACACCGACTCGACCCAGGCGGTGACGCGTGCCCCGCAGGCGTGCTTCAGGACCGTCTTGGCCACCGCTCCGGCGGCGACGCGCGCGGCGGTCTCACGGGCCGAGGAGCGTCCGCCGCCCTCCACCGCGCGGATGCCGAACTTCGCGTCGTAGGTGAAGTCGGCGTGGGACGGACGGTAGGCCGTGCGCATCTCCGCATAGGCGGAGGAGCGCTGGTCCGCGTTGCGGATGACGATGGCGATGGGCGTGCCGAGCGTCAGTCCGTCCTGGGAGATTCCGGAAAGCACCTCGGGCTCGTCGCCCTCCTTGCGCTGCGTCGTGAGCGCGCTCTGCCCCGGCCGGCGTCGGGCGAGCTCCGAACGCAGGAAGCCCGCGTCGAAGGGCACGCGCGGCGGGCAGCCGTCGATGACGACGCCGATCGCAGGTCCGTGGCTTTCGCCGAAGGTCGCGATGCGGAAACTGTGCCCGTGGATGTTGCCCATGCTTCTGTGTCAGTTCAAAAAAGACGCCGCCTGACCGGGGGCCGGGCGGCGTCCGTCTGGCGGTTCCGCCCCGACGCTCAGCGGCGGAGGTTGGAGGAGATGCGCGAGATCAGCTTCTGGCTCTCGGGCAGGTTGCCGAAGTTGCCGTACTTGATGGACACGGCCGTGTAGGTCTCGTTCTTCTCCTTGTCCTCCGTCTTCGCGATCTCGACGGTGACCAGGAGGTCGCCGACGGAGCGGGCGAAGACCTTGACCCCGACCTTGTCGTTGTCGCCGCCGGGTCCGGTGATGTCGGATTCGCCGGTGCGCATCATGCCGGGGGTCTGGTCGAGCGAGCGGTTGACCGCGTTGAAGACGTTCGCGACGGGCGCATTGTAGCGGGTGGTGACGACGCCGGAGACCTGGTTGGCCGAGGCCTCACGGCTGTCCGGGTTGTCCACGCCGACGTTCGTGTTGCAGCCCGTGAAGGCGACGGCGGAGACGAGGAGGGCGGTGGCGAGGGCGTGCTTCATGGTGTCGGTGGAGGATGGCTCTGACAAAGCACAGCCGGCGGGCCTTGGCAAACGATTTCGCCCCTCCGGCGGCCCCGGGTGCGGTCGGATTTGTAATTAAAAAATCATTACAAATCCGTCCGCGCCGCGTCCGCCGGCCGGCCCGTCGCCCCCCGGAGGGCGACCCGGGCGCGACCGGCCGATCGTCCCGCCCCGTGATTATTCCAAGTCCCATTACCTAAATCGTTCATAAAGAGTTATTTATCAAAAATAAAGACTGATATCATTCGTTAAAATCCAAACCTGGCGATCTGTGAACAAGAAAATGGGGGCTTAGGGGGCTAATTCCTTGACCTGTGGGGGGATGTGGGGAAAAGTGGGCGAACTTGGGGCTTAATCCCAACCCATGTCCATTGGCGCCAACAACCTTCTCTTCACCGGCATCCACAACGGAAAGCTGGATGAGAAGAACCGTGTCACCATCCCGGCGTCCTGGCGTTCGGACGGCACGGGCGACCTGAACTTCCTCGCGATGTTCCATCCGGCGCTCGGCACCATCGTGGTGTTCCCGCCCTCCATGATGCAGCGCATCCGCGACGCTTCGTCGCAGGTGACCGTGAGCGATCCGGACAAGATGAACGCGCTCCGCACGCTGGGTGAGAACAGCCTGCAGGTCGTCTGCGACAAGGCCGGACGCATCACGCTCAACGAGCACGTCGTGAGGCAGGCGCAGCTGGAGCGGGACGTCGTGTTCAGCGGCTCATTCAGCACCTTCCAGATCGCCTCCCCGCGTCCGCCCAAGGCCGACCGCGAGTCGGAGTCCGCCCGCACGGTCCTCCGCGCCCTGCGCGAGCTCGGCCTCTGAGCCGTATCCAAAAGTTACTTACACTGCCCACAGCTTGTTCACAGACCCCCGATGACCAGCCACGTGCCAGTCCTGCTGGAGGAGTGCATGACGCTCCTCGCCCCCGCGGAGGGGCGCGCCTACCTGGACTGCACCTACGGCGGCGGCGGGCACACGGAGGCGATGCTCGCGCGCGGGGCGAGCGTCGACGCGATGGACCGGGACCCCGAGGCCGCCGTGCGCGCACGGGCCGCCTCGGAGCGCCATCCCGGCCGCTTCCGCTTCCATCCGGAGGATTTCCGGCACCTTGACCGCGTTCCGGGACGGTATGACGGCGTACTGATGGACATTGGGGTGTCCTCGTATCAGCTCGACGTCCCGGAGCGCGGCTTCGCCTTCAGGCATGACGGTCCCCTCGACATGCGCATGGACACCGCCCGCGGCCGCACGGCCGCGGAGTTCCTCGAGCGCGGCTCCCGCGACGAGATCGTCCGGGCCGTCCGCGACTACGGGGAGGAGCCGCGCTGGCGCCGCGTCGTCGAGGCCATCGTGGCCGCGCGCGGCACGGGCCGCCTGTCCCGCACGGTCTCCTTCGCCGAACTGGTGGCCGAGGCCGCCCCGCCGCCGCCCGGCCCCCGCGGCGCCCACCCCGCCACGCGGACCTTCCAGGGCGTGCGCATCGCGGTCAACGATGAGCTCGGCGCGCTGGAGCAGGCGCTCCCTTCGGCCTTCGGCAAGCTGACCGACGGAGGCGTGCTCGCCGTCATCTCCTTCCATTCCCTCGAGGACCGCATGGTGAAGCGTTACATGAACGGCCTGGCCGGCAGGCCGGTCGACCGTGACGACGCCACCCCGCAGGACGAGAGGGTGCGCCGCGCCGAGCTGCTCACGCGCCGCGCCGTGAAACCGTCCGACGCCGAGCAGGCGCGCAATCCCCGGAGCCGGTCCGCCCGGCTCCGCGCCGTCCGGAGGCTGGCCGAGTCCCGATGAAGCCCGTCCGCGCCCTCAGCTGGATGACCGGCGCCGCCGTCCTGATCGTCTTCTTCATCGGGATGATCGGCGTCATGCGCCTCCGCATCGCCGCCGACGAGGTGGGCGGGCGCATCGTCCGTCTCGAGCGCAGCTCCGGTGAACTCACCAAGGAGCTCGAGCGCCTGCGTCGCGTACGCGACCAGCACTGGGACACCATCCAGCTGCAGGACCGGGTGGGGGAGTCCTTCCGGCCCCCGCCTCCCGACCAGGTGGTCTGGATTCCGCGCATCTTCGTTCCGCCGCCCCCCGCGGCCGGAGCGGCCAACCAGCAGGGCCCTCGCATGACGGCCCGTGAAGTCGCCTTCCGTCCGATGACGGGGCAGGGAGGAACACCGCTGCGATGACCCTTCCCCACGCCAGGCGGATTCGCTTCCGTTCTCTGGCCTGGGTCGTGTCCGCCTGCTTCCTGGCCGTGCTGGTCAGGCTGGTGCAACTGCACTGGGTGGACGCCCCGGAGCTGCGCGCCGAGGCCTATCAGGCCCGGCGTCACGTCGAGACCCGGCCCTGCCGTCGCGGTGAGATCCGCGACGTGCAGGACAACCTGCTGGCCGTATCCGAGGACGTCTGGGACATCGGCGTCGACCCCGAGTCGCTGCGCCCCGGGGAGGAGTCGCGCATCCCCGAGGTGGCCGCCGCGCTCGGGCTGCCTCCGGCCAAGGTCCGCGAGGCCTTCGTCTCACGGACGCGCGTGGACGCCGAGGGCGTCGAACGCAAGGTCCGCTGGACGGTGCTGCTCAAGGAGGTCGGCGAGCCCTTGATGCGCAAGGTCCAGGCGCTCCGCATCAAGGCGCTCCGCGCCGAACTCAAGTACCGGCGCAGCTACCCCAAGGGCAGCCTCGCCTCCCACGTCGTCGGCTACGTCAACAAGGAGGGCGTGCCGGCCGCCGGCATCGAGCGCGTGATGGACCCGCTGCTGGCCGGGCAGAACGGATGGATCGAGTCCGAGCGCGACGGCCGTCGGCGCGAGATCGCCAGCAACCGTCTGCGGGAGGTCGTCCCGGTGGACGGCAGCACGGTCGTGCTCACGATCCACGGGCAGGTGCAGAAGGCCTGCGAGGACGCGCTCGAGGCCGCCGCCCTGCGTTACCGTCCCAAGGGCGGCGTCATCATCGTGAGCGAGCCCCGCACGGGACGCATCCTCGGCCTGGCCAACTGGCCCACCTTCGACCTGAACCGTTTCTTCGACGCCCAGGCGGCGCCCATGGACAGCCAGCGCAACCGCGCGGTCTCGGACGTCTACGAGCCCGGATCGGTCTTCAAGATCGTCTCGGTCGGGGGCGCCCTCGAGGAGGGACTCGCCACCCCCAATTCCGTCTACGACTGCGGCGCCACGCACGTGCCCTACCGCGGCCGCATGGTCTCGATGCCGGCGGACTCGCACGCCATGGGCGTCGCGGACCTGCGGCAGATCGTGCGGGAGTCCTCCAACCGCGGCACGGTCCAGGTGGGGATGCTCTACGCGGAGCGCCTCGGCGAGGAACGCTTCTTCAACCTGGTCAAGTCGTTCGGCTTCGGCTCGACGAGCGGGCTGATCACCGGCGCCGAGGTGCCCGGGCTCCTCATACCGCCCAGGAGCTGGGACGGCCTGACCATCTCGCGCATGCCGATGGGCCATTCGGTCAGCGTCACCGCGATCCAGATGCACATGGCCATGTCGGCGGTGGCCGCCGAGGGGCTGCTGATGCAGCCCCAGCTCGTGCTGCGCGTCGAGGATCCGGTCACGCGCGAGCCCTTCCTCTCCTATCCGCCGCGCAGCCGGGGCCGCGCGCTGTCCGCCGAGACGGCGCGTCGACTGGCGGGCATGCTGCGCGAGGTGTGCGGCAAGGGCGGCACCGCGCCCGTGGCGGACATCGCCGGATACGAGGTGGCCGGCAAGACGGGCACGACGCAGAAGATCGTCGGCGGACGCTATTCGAGCGCCCATCACGTGGCGTCCTTCTGCGGATTCTTCCCCGCCCAGGATCCCCGCCTCGCGGTCACCGTCATCATCGACGAGCCTCAGGGCGAGGGCGTGGGCTACGGCGGGAAGGTCTCCGCGCCCATCTTCCGCGAGGTGGCGGAGAAGTGCATCCGCTGGCTCGACATCCCCCCCGCCGCCTCCGTCCGCGGCGCCTACGCGGAGGTGCGCCGATGAGCCCCGCCTCGATGTCGGCCTCGCGGTCCATGGAGAAGCCCACGTTCCAGGAGCTCATGGAGGGGCTTCCCGTGCTGGGGCGTTCCGGCGACTGGTCCGTCCGCGTCACGGGGCTGGTCACGGACAGCCGCCGGGTGCTGCCCGGGTCTCTCTTCTTCGCCCTGCCGGGACGGCGCAGCGACGGGCACGTCTTCGTCGACGAGGCCGTGGCCCGCGGCGCGGCGGCGGTCGTCTCCTGGTCGCCGGTGGGCGGCATCCCGGCCGTGGCCGCCGCCCACGTCGGCCAGCCCCGCAAAGTGCTGGCGGAGGTGGCGCGCCGTTTCCACGGACATCCTGAGCGTTCGCTCACGCTCGCCGGCGTCACCGGCACGAACGGCAAGACGACCGTGTCGACCCTGCTCCGCCACCTGCTGCAGTCGGACGGCTCCTCCTGGGGGCTCATCGGGACGGTGCGTTACCATCTCGGCGGCCGCCGTTCGGTGCCTTCGTTCAAGACCACGCCGGAGTCCGCCGACCTGGCCGACTTCTTCCGCCAGATGGCGGACGCCGGTTGCGCCGGGGCCTGCCTCGAGGTCAGTTCCCACGCGCTGGACCAGGACCGCGTCCACGGCTTCCGTTTCGCGGTCGCCGGCTTCACCAACCTCACCCGTGACCACATCGACTACCACGGCGACCTCGAGGCCTACTTCGCCGCCAAGCGCAGGCTGTTCGACGGCGGCACCGGTGATGCGCCGGGCGCCTGCGCGTTGAACGTCGATGACGGGCACGGCCGGCGTCTGGCCGAGGCCTGCCGCGGACGCGGCGTCGTCGTCACGTACGGCCGCGCGGCCGGCGCGGACCTCCGCGCGGAGGACGTCACGCTCGATCCCGTCGGCGCCGCCTTCACGGTGCGCTGGCGCGGCGCCTCCGCGCGCTTCGTCAGCACGCTGCCCGGCGCCTACAACGTCGAGAACGTCCTTTGCGCGCTCGCCATGGCGGCCGGCCTCGGCCGCGACCCGCTCGCGCTGGCCCCCGCCGTGGCGGACTTTCCCGGCGTGCCCGGACGCATGGAGCGGGTCGACGCGGGGCAGGAGTTCCAGGTCTACGTCGACTACGCGCACACGGACGACGCACTGCGCAACGCCCTCGGCATGCTGCGGGCCATCACGCCCGGCCGCGTGCTCTGCGTGTTCGGCTGCGGCGGCAGCCGCGACCGTGGCAAGCGGCCCGTCATGACCGCCGCGGTCGCCGGCCTCGCGCACCGCGCGTGGGCCACGGCCGACAACCCCCGCCGCGAGAGCGTCGAGGACATCTTCGCCGACATGCGCACGGCCCCCGGCGGGGTCGCGAACGTGGCCTTCGTGCCGGACCGCAGGGAGGCGATCGCCCGCGCCCTCGCCGACGCCCGGCCGGGCGACTGCGTGCTCATCGCCGGCAAAGGACATGAGACGACCCAGGAGTTCGCGGACACCGTCGTCCCCTTTGACGACCGTCAGGTCGCCCGCGAGCTCATCGCCCTGAGGAGGGGCCGCGCGAACTGATGCCCTGCTTCGCGCCCGAACGTCTCGCGACGTGGTCTTCCGGACGCTGGACCGCGCCGCCCGCCGTGCCGGTCACGGGCTTCGGCCTCGATTCCCGTTCGCTCGCTCCGGGACAGGCTTTCGTGGCGCTCCGGACCGGTCGTCGGGACGGGCACGACTTCCTGGCCGACGCCCGCGCCCGCGGCGCCTCCTGCGCGCTGGTCTCCCGCACGGTCGACGACGTCCTGCCCCAGCTGGTCGTCGATGACGCTCAGGCCGGCCTGCGTCGCATCGCCGCCGCCTGGCGTGAGGCCTTCGCGGGTCCCGTCATCGGCGTGACCGGCAGCGTCGGCAAGACCTCCACCAAGGACCTGCTCGGCGCGCTGCTCGGCCCGGCCGCGTTCGTGACGGAGGCGAACCTCAACAACACGCTGGGGGTGCCCCTCATGCTGCTGCGGACCGATTCCGCCGTCCACCGCTGGGCGGTGATCGAAGCGGGGATGAGCCTGCCGGGCGAGCTGGGCCTCTCCGCCCGCGTGCTCAGTCCCGACGTCGCAATCGTCACCGCAGTGGCGGCCGTGCATCTCGAAGGGGTGGGCGGCCTGGACGGAGTCGCTCGGGAGAAATCCGAGCTCGTCGCCGCGCTCCGACCCGGCGGCCGGGCGGTCATCCCCGCCTCCCTGCTCGACTGGCCGTCGTTCGCCGCCCACGCCGGACGTTGCGTCGCCGTACGTTTCGTCGGCGAGCCCGATCCGGCCGTGAGGCCCGCCCGCCTCGTGGAGGCCGCCCTCGGACGCGACGCCTCCGGCCGCCGCACGCTGACCGTGGACGGCCGTACGATGGGCCTCGGCCCCGTCTCCGACGGCCTCGCGCGCAACGCCGCGCTGGCGGTCATCGCGGCCGGTCTGGCGGGTGCGGACGCCGGAGCCGTCACCGCGACGCTCGCCTCCTGGACGCCTCCCGCCGGCAGGGGCAGCTTGCATGTCGAGGGCGTCCGCTCCTGGTACGTCGATTGCTACAACAGCAGCCCCGCCTCGCTGCTGGATTCCGCCGCGTGCTTCGACCGTCTCAGCCGCGACGACGCGGAGGGTCGCCTGTGGATCGTCGGAGGCATGGCCGAGCTCGGCGCCGACTCCCTGCGCATGCATCGTGAGGCCTTCGCGGCGCTGCCCGTCCGCGCCGGCGACCTCGTGGCGGCCTTCGGCGGCGACGCACCCGCCGCGCTCGACGCCGTGCCGTCCCCGGCCGCACGCCTCGCGGCCGCCTCCCATGCCGAACTCGCCGCGGTCGCGGCCTCCCGCCGAGGCTTCGTGTTCGTCAAGGGCAGCCGCTCCCACGCGCTCGAACGGGCGCTTCCCGAGTCCGTACGGACCCAGGTCCATTTCCACTGAAGGAACCATGCTTCACCGTCTCAGCGAACTTGAATCCGTCTGGGGGCCCTTCCGGCTCTTCGACTACCAGACGGTGAGGGCCATCCTGGCCTTCTGCACCTCGCTCGGTCTCGGCCTGCTGCTCGCGGGGCCCGTCATCCGGCGTCTCGCCGCCCTCCGTCAGCCCGAACGCTCCGCCGCGCTGATGGGCGACCTCGCGAAGGAGGGCGGCAAGGTGCCGACCATGGGCGGGCTGCTGATCGCCGCCGCCGTGCTGCCCTCCGTGCTCCTGTGGACCAAGCCCAACGCGCTCATCTGGGCTTCGCTCATCTGCTTCGTCGGCATGGGGGCGGTCGGCCTCTACGACGACTGGCTCAAGGTGCGCAACCGCAGCTCGGACGGCATCACGCCGCGGGCCAAGCTGGCCGGACAGGGCGTCTGCGCGCTCGTGGCGCTCGGCGTCCTCCTCCTGGATCCCTCTCGCCGTGAGGCCGCCGCCGAGGTCTGGCTGCCGGTCCTCAACGGGCCGCTGTGGAACGGAGCCTCGCTGGGCCTGCCTTTCGCGGTCTGCCTCACCGTCGCGGGCGCCTTCTTCGTGCTCGTGTGCGTCGGCTGCTCGAACGCCGTCAACCTGACCGACGGCCTCGACGGCCTCGCCATCGGCTGCGTCATCATCACGACGCTGGTCCTCGGCGGCGTCGCCTACCTCGCCGGCCACCGGGAGCTGGCCGAGTACCTGCGCATCTCGCACGTGCCCGGCGCGGGCGAGCTGGCGGTCCTCTGTTCCGCCCTGGTCGGCGGCGGGCTGGTCTTCCTCTGGCACAACGCGGCCCCGGCCGAGCTCTACATGGGCGACGTCGGCGCGCTCGGACTCGGCGGCGTCCTCGGGGCGGTCGCGTGCCTGATGCACCAGCCCTTCCTGCTCGCCGTGGTCGGCGGCGTCTTCCTCGTCGAGGCGGTCTCGGTCATCCTGCAGGTCGCCTACTTCCGGCGCACCGGCGGCCGCCGTCTCTTCCTCATGACGCCGATCCACCACCACTTCCAGAAGAAGGGGTGGCCCGCGACCAAGGTGGTCGCGCGGTTCTGGATCCTGTCGTTCCTCTGCGGGCTGCTCGGCCTGCTCACCCTCAAGCTGCGATGACCGACTTCCCCGAGTCCCTCCGCCGCCGTCTCGCCAGACCCGCCGCCGTCCTGGGCGCGGGCGTCAGCGGCGCCGCGGTCGCGGAGGCGCTCGCGGCCGGCGGATTCGCCTCCGTCATCTATGACGAGAAAGGCGACAACCGGGTCTTCGGGCCCGAGGAGGCGGCGCGGCACGACCTCCTCGTCTACAGCCCCGGTTTCCCGCAGGCGCATCCTTGGCTTCTCGCCGCCCGGCGGGCCGGTCTGCCCTGCCTCTCCGAACTCGACTTCGGCGCCCTGCTCTGGACCGGCCCGGCCGTGGCCGTCACCGGGACCAACGGCAAGACCACCCTGACCGAGTTCCTCGCCTTCGCCTTCAAGCGCGCCTCACTCGACGCCGTCGCCTGCGGAAACGTCGGCCTGCCGCTGACGTCCCTCCATCGGACCGCCTCGACGGGCTCGTTCCTCGCCGTGGTGGAGGTGAGCTCCTTCCAGGCCGAGGACCTCCGTCACTTCACTCCGGAGGCCGTCCTCTGGACCAACTTCGACGAGGACCATCTGGACCGTCACGGCGACCTCGAGACCTACTTCCGCGCCAAGTTCAAGCTGATCGAGCGCATGATGCCCGGCGGCATCCTCGTCGTCGGCGAGTCCGTCGCGGCCCATGCGCGGCGCTTCGGGATCGAGCTGCCGGAGTCCGTCATCGTCGCCACGCGGGCCGAGGCGGCCCCGACCGTGCCCGCCGGTTCGCCCTTCGACAGCTGGCCCCAGCTGGAGAACTGGGCGGTGGCCGTCGCCTACTGGCGCGCCCGCGGCCTCCCGCTGCGCGTCCTCGAGGAGTCGGCGCGCATCTTCCGACTGGCGCCCCACCGGCTGCGCAAGGTGGCCGAGGCCTCAGGGGTGGAGTTCTGGAACGACTCCAAGGGCACGAACTTCCATGCCGTGCTCGCGGCCCTCGCGCAGTTCAGCGTCCCCGTGCGCTGGATCGGCGGAGGCAAGTGGAAGGGCGGCGACCTCCGGCGCTTCGCGGAGAACGTCGCTCCGCTCGTCGACTCGGCCTGGCTCATCGGCGAGACCGCGCCCGAACTTGAGCGGCACTTCCTCTCCCTCGGGCGTCCCGTGCGTCGTTTCGATTCGCTGCAGGACGCCGTCCTCGCCGCGGCGAAGGACGCGCCCGCCCCGACGGTCGTCCTGCTCAGCCCCGGATTCTCCAGCTTCGACATGTTCCGGAGCTACGCCGAGCGCGGCGTCGTCTTCGAGCGCGCGGCCGCGGCCCTCGCGCGCCGCTGAACTTTCCCAACCCGAACCACACCCAGCCAAACCCAACCACCAGCCATGAGACCCCTGATAACCGTCACCGCCGTCGTGATCCTGCACCTCTGCGTGCTCGCCGTGCTCGTCGGCGTCAACGGATGCCGCAGCACCTCCGGCCACGAGGTCGATTCCCCCGCCGACCTGGCCGCCTTCTCCGGCGGCCTCCGCCGCGCCCAGCTCCCGACCAAGGTCGGAGCCGCCCCGGTTCCGTCGGCCCCGGCCGCCCCGGTCGTCGCCGCGCCCGCGCCCGCGCCGGTCATCGCGACGCCTCCTCCCTCCGCCCTCGTCGGCTCGGCCAAGGTCGCGCCCGGCGAGACCATCGCCGTCATGAAGGGCGAGACGCTTTTCGCGATCGCCCGGCGCCAGGGCGTTTCCGTCGCCCAGCTCGCCTCGGCCAACGGCCTGCCGCTCAACGCCACGTTGCGTGAGGGACAGCGGCTGAAGATTCCCGCGCCGGGACAGTCCGCCGCCGCGCCCAAGGCCGCGCCGAAATCCGCCCCCAAGTCGGCGGCCAAGTCCGCGGCTCCTGCGCCCGCGCCCGCGCCTCCGGCCGAACCGTTCAAGCTGACGATCATCGGTTCGCCGGCCGCCCCCAAGCCCGCGGCTCCCGCCCCGGCCCCCGCGCCCCAGACCGCCAACTGATCCCTGAAGGCCCGACGCCGCGATGGTGATCAAGGTGAGGACCGACGCTCCGGAGTCCCTGGCTGGGCACTCCGTCGGCATCCTGCTCATCGCGCTCGCCCTCGCGGCCTTCGGGCTGATGGTCCAGTACAGCGCCGGCATCTCGCTCTCGTCGAGCAACCGCCTGGTCGCCTTCGAGCGGCAGCTGATGTACCTGCCGGCCGCGCTGTTCGCCGGTCTGCTCGTCTACCGCATCGACCTCGACGTGGTGCGCCGCCACCGATGGTGGATCCTCGGCGCGGCCATCGTGGCCCTCCTCGCGGCCCGCATCCCGGGCATCGGCGTCTCCGTCAACGGCTCGTGGCGCTGGATCGACCTCGGGATCATCCGCCTGCAAGCCTCCGACCTCGGCAAGGTCGCCTTGGTCGTGATGCTCGCCCACTTCCTGGCCGGCTCGCAGCGGCGCACCCTCCGTCCCGACTTCCCGGCGCTTTCCTTCAGTGACCGCAGCCCCTACGTCATGACCGCGGCGGGCTGGGCCGACTTCAAGCAGGGCTACCTCTGGCCCGCGTCGGTCATCGTCGCGGTCTGCGCCGGCATCGCCCTCGGTCCCGACCTCGGCACCATCCTGCTCTGCTGCGCCGTCGGCGGCTCGATGATGCTCATCTCCGGCGCGCGCTGGCGGTACGTGATCCCGACCTTCCTCGTCGGCGCCGCGGTCTTCGCGGCGGTGGTGCTGAACTGGGAGAACCGCATGCGCCGGTTCCTCTCCTTCACCGACCCCTGGGGCCGCCGCGGTGACGAGGCTTACCAGCTCTTCGAAGGCATGGTCGCCTTCGGCGTCGGAGGCATCACCGGCCAGGGCGCGGCGCAGGGGCTGCAGGGCCGGGCCTTCCTGCCGGAGGCGCACACCGACTTCGTGTTCTCCGTGATCGGGGAGGAGTACGGCCTCGTCGCGACGGCGACCGTGGCCTGCGCCTACTTCGCCATCTTCCTGCTGGCGCACCGGGCGATGAAGCGGTCCACCGACCTCTACCGTTTCAACCTCTGCCTCGGCGCGACCCTCTTCCTGGTCATACAGTCCCTCGTCAACATGGGCGTGGTGACGGGGCTGCTTCCGACGAAGGGGATTTCGCTGCCGTTCCTCAGCTACGGCGGCACCAACCTCGTCATCATGGCCTGCATGGTCGGGCTGACGCTCAACTGCCTGCGTGACGCGCAGGGGCCGGCGTTCGTCCCCGGGGAGGCCAGGGCATGAGCCGCTTCCTGCTCGCCTGCGGCGGCACCGGGGGCCATCTGGCGCCGGGCATCGCCCTCGCGCAGCGTCTTGCGGAGGACGGCGGCGAATGCCTGCTCATCGTCAGTCGCAAGGCCGTCGACGCGCGCATGACCGCCAAGTACCCGGCCCTGCGCTTCCTGCCCGGCTCCGGCCGCGGCTTCGGGCCCGGGCTGCTGGGCAGGATCCTTTTCTTCCCCGCCTTCCTGGGCGCGGTCTGGGCCTCATGGCGCACGCTGCGTTCATTCGGCGCCGACGCCGTGGTCTGCTTCGGGGGGTTCATGAGCCTGGGGCCGGCGGTCGCGGCCGCGCTCTCCGGCGTCCCGGTCATCGTGCACGAGGCCAACCGCAAGCCCGGCAAGGCCGTCCGTCTCATCGCGCGCTTCGCCAGCGCCGTGCATCTGCCTCCCGGGGTGCGCATCGCAGGCGTCGCGCCGGAGCGCCAGTCCGATTCGGGCTATCCGGTGCGCAAGGAGATCGGACCGCGCCCGCGGGCGGAGTCGCGGCGCGCCCTCGGCCTGCCTGAGGAGGGAAGGATGGTGCTCGTGCTCGGGGGAAGCCAGGGGGCCGCGTCCCTGACGCGATGGGCGGAGTCCGCGCTGCCTGAACTCGCGGCCCGCGGCACGCACCTGCTCTGCCTCACCGGTCCTGCGGGCCGCGACGCCGTCGAGCGCCATGGCGGCGTCACCGCGCGGTTCCTGCCTTTCTGCGACCGCATGGCCGAGGCCTACGCGGCGGCCGATCTCGCCGTCTCGCGCGCGGGCGCCGGCACGCTCGCCGAGCTCGCCGCCTGCCGCACGCCCGCCGTGCTCGTCCCGCTCCCGACCGCGGCCGACGACCATCAGAGCGCCAACGCCGAGCACCTGGCGGGGACGGGCGCCGCCGTCTGCGTGCGTGAATCGGAGATCGCCGGGCTGAGCGCCGAGGTGTGCGCCCGGCTCGATGACGCGTCCGGGCTCGCCCGCATGCGCGGGGCGCTGGCCGCGGCGGACGCCGCCAACCGTTGGGACGAGCTGCGGCGCCATGCCGTCGCTTTCGCCAAGGAGGGGCGCGCCGGGCGATGAGCTCCGGTTCGGCCTGGATGCTCGGCGCCTGCGGCATGGGCGTGGGGCCGCTCGCCATCTACCTCAAGGGCGAGGGGTGGGAGGTCTCCGGCTGGGACGACTCCACCGGAAGCCCCATGGAGCTCCAGCTCGCGGACGCGGAGATCCCTCTGCTCCGCGATCCCTGGGCGGCCGGCCGCCGTCCCGGGCTCGTCGGACGCTCGAGCGCGGTGAAGCCGGGACATCCTGCGCTCACGCTGGCCGAATCGAAGGGCGCACGCGTGCTGCGTCGCGGCGAGCTGCTGGCGGAACGCGTCGCGGACCGCCGCTTCGTCGCGGTCTGCGGCAGCCATGGCAAGACCACCACCTGCGGCATGATCGTCGCGGCCCTCGCGGGCGCCGGCGCAGACTTCGGCTACGTGCTCGGCGGGCTGTTCCGGGAGCCCTCGATGCCGCCGGCGCGCGCCTCGGCGACCTCGCCATGGGTCGTGGCGGAGGTCGACGAGAGCGACGGCACCATCGGGGCCTTCTCGCCCGACGTGACGGTGGCGGTGAACCTCGACTGGGACCATCCGGACTACTACCGGGACGAGGCGGCGCTGGAGGCGGTCTTCCGGGCCCTCTTCGAGCGCACGCGCACGGCGGTGATCATCCCCGCGGGGAACGCGCGGCTCGAGCGGCTCTCCGCCGGACTTTCCGTGCCTGTGCTTCGCGTCGGGCCCGAGGGCGACTACCGGGCTCGCCCCGTCGCCGGCGACCACGCGTCCTCGGTGCTCGAGCTCGGCGGAAAGTTCCCCGCGCTCCAGGCGACCCTGCCGGTGGCCGGCACCTTCAACCGGGCCAACGCCGCCATGGCCCTCGCCGTCACGCACGTCGTCACGGGCGCGGTGTCGCCGGAGCCGCTCGCCCGCTGGCGCGGCATCCGCCGCCGGCAGGACGTGCTCTACGAGCGTCCCGGCCTGCGGGTGCTGGCCGACTACGCCCATCATCCCACGGAGATCGCCGCGCTCCTCCGCTGGCTGCGCGAGACCCATCAGGGCCGCGTGATCGTGGTCTTCCAGCCTCACCGGCACACCCGCACGCGGCAGTACGCCGCCGAGTTCCGGCAGGCGCTCACCGCGGCCGACCACGCGCTGGTGATGCCGGTCTATTCCGCGGGCGAGGCCGCGGTCGAGGGCGGCGGATCGGAAGCCGTGGTGGCCGGCTCGTCGCACCGTCTGGTGGAGGATCGGCGGACCCTGCCCGAGGTCCTGGACGCGCTCGTGGCCGGCGAGGAGGCGGTGGTCGCCTTCGTCGGCGCGGGCGACATCGAGCGTGACGCTGAGGCCTACGCCAAACGCCAGCGCCGTCACGGCTCGGCCGCGGTCACCCCGGACCTTTCCGACCTCGTGGCCGGCCGTCTCTCCGCCGGAGCCGCGCTGCGGCCCAACGAGCCCCTCGCGCGCCGCACCACGCTGGGCGTGGGCGGCAACGCCCGCTGGTACGCCGAGCCCGCCACCGTCGATGACGTCGTCGCGCTGCTGCGCGCCTGCGCCGAGCTCGACCTCCGCTGGTTCGTCATCGGCCGCGGCAGCAATCTTCTGGTGCCGGACGAAGGCTATGACGGTCTCGTGCTGCATCTGGAGCCCGCCCGCTGGGGCGAGGTGACGCCGCTCGGCGACGGCCGGCTGAGGGTCGGGGGCGGGGCCCGTCTCAAGGAGCTCTGCGGCGCCGCGGCCCGCGAGGGGCTGGCCGGATTCGAATTCCTGGAAGGGATTCCCGGGACCGTCGGCGGCTCGCTGCGGATGAACGCCGGCGCCATGGGCGGCTGGATCTTCGACGTCGTCGAATCGGTGGAGTGGCTTTCGCCGCAGGGCAGGGTGCGCGCCGCGCGCCGTGACTCCTTCGACGCGCTCTACCGCGACTGCCCGCAGCTGCACGGCGCCGTCGTGCTTTCCGCCGTGCTGCGCGCCTCCGGACGCGACGAGCCGGCCGCCATCCGCGCGCGGATGGAGGAGATGGCCCGCCGCCGGCGCGAGTCCCAGCCGCGCGAGGCCAGCGCGGGCTGCGTCTTCCGCAATCCCGACCGGGCCAAGGCCGGCCAGCTGGTCGACCGCGCCGGGCTCAAGGGGTTCGCCTGCGGCGACGCGGAGGTCTCGCCGGTGCACGCCAACTTCATCGTGAACCGGGGCGCCGCGAGCGCGGCCCAGTTCATCGAGGTCATGCGGCACGTGCGGGCCGAGGTGAAGCGGAGCGGCGGCGCCGAGCTGCAGCCCGAGATCGTCGCGCTCGGCCGTGAATGGAGGGATCTCCTGTGAGCCGCGCGCCGGAGATCGTCATCCTCGCCGGCGGCGCCTCCTCGGAGCGCGAGGTCTCCCTGCGTTCGGGGCGCGCGGTCGCATCCGTCCTGCCCGGCTCCCGCCTCGTCGAGCTGCCCGGCGACGCCCTGCCGGACTGGCTGGACGCCTCCCGGCATGTCGTGCTCCCCGTGACCCACGGCGGCTGGGGGGAGGACGGACGTCTCCAGTCGGCCTTGGAGGGGCTGGGCGTCGCGTACGCGGGGAGCGACGCGACGGCGAGCGCGCTCTGCATGGACAAGGTGCGGACCAAGGCGGTGATGCGCCGTTCGGACGTGCCCGCCGCGCCGGAGGCCGCCTTCGATGCGTCGGCTCCGCCTTCGGCCGAAGCGCTGGTCGCCCGGCTGGGCGAAGACGTCGTGATCAAGCCCTCCGACCAGGGAAGCAGCGTCGGCCTCCTCATGCCCCGCGGAGCGGACGAGGTGGCCCGGGCGCTGGCGTCCCTGCCGACCGGCCGTTGGATGGCCGAGCCGCGGCTTTCCGGACGCGAGCTTTCCATCGGGGTGCTGGACGGGGAGCCCCTCGGTCTGGTCGAGATCGTGCCGCATTCCGGCGTCTACGACTTCACGACCAAGTACACCAAGGGCGCCTCCGAGTACCGTTATCCCGCCGAGGTCCCCGCCGCGGTCGGCGCCGCGGCCGCCGCGGCCGCCGCCCGCCTCTTCGCGGCCTGCGGCTGCAGGGACTTCGCCCGCGCCGACCTCATCCTTGAGTCCGACGGCCGTTTCCACTTCCTTGAGATCAACACCCTGCCCGGCATGACCGAGACCAGCCTCCTTCCCAAGAGCGCCTCGTGCAAAGGGCTCGACTATCCGGAGCTCGTCAGGCGCATGGTCGCGCCCGCCGTCGCCAGGTTCAGCCGGAGGGCCTTGCGCTGACATGGGATTCTTCGACCGACTCTTCGGCCGCCGTCGCGATTCCTACCTCGGCCCCGCCGACCGGGACTGGCGCAATCTCGTGCCGCAGGACGTCAACCGCGTGCCGGGCGACGAGGTCGGCCGTCGTCGCGCCGTCCGTTCCCGTCTGCCCGCGGCGTTCGGCGTCGTGCTGTTCGCCCTCATGGGCTACCTGCTCTGGGCCGCCCTCGAGGACTCCACGCCCACCGGCCGCGTCGCCCTTCGTTACAAGACGGACGGATTCCTGCCGGAGTCCTTCGTCCGGCAGGTCGTCGGGTCCGCCCCGGACGGCGCGGCCCGCGACGTGCGTGCCATCAAGGCCGACCTCGAGTCCGACAACCAGGTGATGTCGGCCGACGTGCGTCGCCGTGCCGACGGCAGCCTCGACGTCTCCGTCCGTGAACGCGTGGCCGTCGCCCGCGTGGCGCTGGCGGAGGGAGGTCCGCTCGTCGTGCGCATCGTGAGCCCGGACGGACGCACCTTCGCGGGGCTCGGCTATCCCGAGTCCTTCGTGCGGGACCTGCCTGAGATACGGGACTTCCGCATGACCGGAGAGGGCGACCGCCTGAGCGTCGACGGCCTCGAGGTCGTCGGGCCCTTCCTGCTCGCCGCGCGTCAGGAGCAGGAGCGTCATTACCGGCAGTGGTCCGCCGTGTCCCTGCGCGACTGCTTCGGCGCGCAGGAGGACGCCCCCGGATCCAACCTCAACGTCATCGTCCGTCCCGCCTCGCAGCCCGCCGACCGGCCCGCCCTCGTGGGCATCGTCTTCTCCACCGCCAACTGGAGGCAGGAGCTCGCCATGCTTCCGCGCATCGACGTCGAGAACCTCCTCCGCCGGCCCGGCGTCACCTCGCAGTCCTACGTGCTCAAGCTCTCCATCCGCAACCGAACCTACAATCCTCCCGTGCCTGAACCGCGCCTGGTGCCCGTCACCGCCTCCGTCGTACGATGACCCCCAAGACGCTGCCATCGCTCATCGCCGTCATCGACGTCGGCACCGCCAAGACCGTCAGCCTCGTCGGACAGATGATCGCCGGCCAGGCCCGCATGCTGAGCTTCAGCGAGCGGCCGACCAAGGGCGTCGTGAAGGGCGTCGTGACCGACCTCGAGCAGCTGCACGCCTGCGTGCACGAGGTCGTGCATGACGTCGAGCGCGGCGCCGGACGGAGCGTCGACCAGGTCTACCTGTCGCTGGGCGGCCCGGCCGCGGAGGGCGAGCGCGTGAAGGGTCTCGTGATGGTGCCCGCGCGTGACGGCAAGGTCACCCAGAAGGACCTGCAGGAGGCCGTGGCTTCGGCGCGCCGCCAGGAGCCCCCGGCGGGGCGCACCACCATCCTTTACATGCGTCAGCCCACCATGCTGGACGGGAAGCCCGTCGCGAGCCCCGTGGGCATGACGGGCCGCCGGCTCGAGGTCAGCTTCTGGCGCGTGACGATGGAGGAGGCCCTAGTGCGGCTGCGCGTGGGCATGATCAACGGCATGAGCATACGCGTGCGCGACTTCATCCTTTCCTCGCACGCCGCGGCCTGCGCGGTCGCCCAGGACGCGGACAAGCACGGCGGCGTCCTCGTCATCGACATGGGCGCGGGCACGACCGACTGGATCCTTTACTACAAGGACCACATCCTCTGCGCCGGTTCGCTCCCCGTGGGCGGCGAGCACCTCACCAACGACCTCAGCGTCGCCCTGCGCGTCAGCCGTGAGACCGCCGAGGACATCAAGTGCCGCTTCGGTTCCGGCGTGCACCGTGAGGCGGATCTCAACCAGACCATCTGGAAGGACGGCGACCGCGGCCTGGGCGACCAGCAGTTCAACCGCGGCACGATCACCAAGGTGCTGTCCCTGCGTTACCAGGAGACGCTCGACCTGGTGCGCAAGGACGTGATGCGCCATCTCGAGGGCATCTTCCCGGGGCATGGCGTGAGGCTCGACCAGCACATGCTGCCCTCCGGCGTCATCCTCACCGGCGGTTCCGCCAACTTGGCCGACGCCTGCGAGGCGGTCCAGCAGTCGCTCGGCCTGACCGCCCGGGTGGGCGCGCCGGTCTTCGACAGCGAGTCGCTGCGCAAGCCCGAGTACGCCGGCGTGGTGGGGCTGATGCGCGCGGCCATCACCGACGCTCCTCCCGCCGCTCGACGTCCGCGCGGGCTCTGGGACCAGATCAGGGCCCTTTTCCGATTCTGAGATGGAACGGACGCCCTCCATCCTGCTCCTCGGTCTGGGCGGCGCCGGTTGCTCGATGGTCTCCCGTCTCTCCTCCGGACTCACTTCCGAGGTGGGCGCGATGTTCGTGGACACGGATGAACGCTCCCTGCCCGCCGGCGGGGTCACGCTGCAGCTGGGCCGCCAGCAGACCCGGGGCATGGGGACCGGCGGTGAGGTCGGCTCCGGACTGGCCGCGGCTGAGTCCGAGGAAGCCGCGCTCCGTCGGGCGCTGGCCGGCGCCCATGTCGTGGTGCTCGTGACCGGCCTAGGCGGGGGCACCGGCAGCGGGGCGGCGCCCTTCATCGCCGCCTGCGCGTCCGACGCCGGCGCCACCGTGCTCTGTTTCGCCACGATGCCTTTCTCGCATGAGGGGGAACGCCGCCAGCGCGAGGCCGACCAGGCGGCGACGATCCTCGCCGGCCGCTGCCACGGATTCATCGCGGTCCACAACGACCTCCTGCTCCAGCAGGTGCCCGCCGACGCCCCCATGCCCGACGCGTTCGCCGCGGCGGACGCCTGGGTGGGCGGCGCCATCCGCGGCATCGCGGCGGCCTTCGCGCCGGGAGCGCTCGTTCCGGCGGACCCCTCGGCGTTGCGCTCCATCCTCTCCACCCGGGGTTCGCCGACGCTCTGCGCCTTCGGCGCGGGAGAAGGGCAGGGCGCCGCCATGAAGGCGGCGCGGGCCGCGGCGGACTGTCCGCTCGCCCACGGTCCGGGGGCGGTGACCAAGGTGGCCTCGCTCTTCGTCCATGTCTCAGGCGGTCCGGAGCTGACCTCGACCGACGCGTTCGAGGCCGTGGCCGCGGTGCGCGCCAAGTTCGGCGGGGAGACTTCCACCGTGCTCTGCGCGCGGACGGATCCGGCGCTGGCCGGGAGGGCCGAGGTGTCGGTGCTCGGCGCCTCGCTGCCCGTTCCGCGCGCGCCCGCCAAGGGCCGCAAGGGCGCCAAGTCCGGCAAGGGCGACGAGTCCCAGACGGTGTTTCCTTTCGCCACGGACGAGGCGGTCCGCCGAGGGTTCTTCGGCGGCGCGCCCCTCACCATCGTGGACGGCCAGGACATCGACGTGCCGACCTACATCCGGAGGGCGGTGCGCCTGCCGTCCGGATCCTGATTCCGCTTCCCGGTTGCGCCCGCCGCCGCCGCTCCTAGGTTCGTCCGGATGCAGGCTTTCGACGTCACCGCGGTCCGCCGCGAGTTCCCGATCCTCGGGACCTCGGTGCACGGCCGTCCGCTCGTCTACCTCGACAACGCCGCGACCTCCCAGAAGCCCCGTGCCGTGATCTCCCGGCTGGAGCGTTACTACGCGGAGGAGAACGCCAACGTCCACCGGGGCGTGCACGTGCTGAGCGAGCGGGCCACCGTCGCCTATGAGTCGGCCCGCTCCGTCGTCGCGCGCTTCCTGGGCCTGGACGACCCGAAGGGCTGCGTCTTCGTGCGGGGCGCGACCGAGGGCATCAACCTGGTCGCCGACTCCTGGGGGCGTTCTCACCTCCGTCCGGGTGACGAGATCCTGCTGACCCATCTGGAGCATCACGCCAACATCGTGCCCTGGCAGCTCGCGGCTGAGCGCGCCGGGGCGAAGGTGGTCGTGGCTCCCGTGACGTCCCGCGGCGAGGTCGACCTCGCGGCCTTCAAGGGGCTGCTCTCCTCGCGCACCCGCCTCGTCGCGTTCGCCCACGTCTCCAACGCCCTCGGCACGGTCAATCCCGCGGCCGAGATGACCCGGTTGGCCAAGGCCGCCGGCGCGACGGTCCTCATCGACGGCTGTCAGGCCGCGGCGCACTTCGACGTCGACGTGCCCTCGCTGGGCTGCGACTTCTACGTCTTCTCCGGACACAAGACCTTCGGTCCGACCGGCATCGGCGTCCTCTGGGGCCGCCCCGAGCTGCTCGACGCCATGCCGCCCTACCAGTCGGGAGGGGACATGATCCGCAAGGTCGATTTCGAGGGCACCACCTTCCGGGAGGCTCCGGAGCGCTTCGAGGCCGGCACGCCGCACATCGCCGGAGCCATCGGACTCGCCGAGGCGCTCGCGTTCTTCATGCCCATCCGGGCGTCCGCACACGCCCATGAGCAGGTCCTGCTCTCCGCGGCCACCGAGCGCCTCAGGGCCGTCAAGGGCCTGACCTTGGTGGGCGAGGCTTCCGACAAGGTCGCCGTGCTCTCCTTCACGATGGCAGGCGCCCATCCGCACGACATCGGCACGCTGCTCGACGCCGACGGCATCGCCATCCGCACCGGACATCATTGCTGCATGCCGCTGATGAAACGGCTGGGCCTGACCGGCACCGCGCGCGCCTCCTTCGCCTTCTACAACACCCTGGAAGAGGTCGAGGCGCTCGGCCGCGCCCTGGAGCGCGTGCGCAAGATGACGGCCTAGGCCGCGTCCTCGCGCAGCAGTCCGAGCAGGCCCTGCACCTCCCAGTTGCGCGCCCTTGCGGGGAAGCCGAGCAGACGCCGGGCTTCCTCCACCTCGTCGGGACGGTTGCCCGGAGGCCATTCCATCCAGAGTCTCTCCATCGGCCTGCCCGTCGCGGCCAGCAGGGGCAGCAGCGCATCGACGATCACGGTGTCGGCGCGGCCTTCCGGAAGCGCCCGTCCCAGCACGTCCTCGTGCAGACGCTTCCTGGCGACTTCGGGCGATCCATGCTCACGGTCCGCCCAGGCGAGCACCGATTGTCGCCATCCGGGGTTGGTGCGGTTGAGGTCGAGATACTGCGCCAGTCGTCGGTAGGGATGGCCGGAGGGCCTCAGTCCACGCAGGCGCCACCGTCCGCACTTGCGCATGTACACGGCGTCCAGTCCGAGCAGCTCCATCGCCTCGGGCGAGAGGTCCGCGGCCAGCTCCGACATCGGCGCGCGGTTGCCGCCCGTCCCCAGGGATTCGACGAAGAGGGCGTGACAGGCGGCCCCCCATCCTTGATCCCTGAGCCTGTCGGCGGCGTGGGCCGTCTTCCTGGCGAACCGCGCGGCGGCGCGCTTCCGGAGGGTCTTCGCCACGTCCGCTCCGCCCTCGCGCAACCTTCGGGCGACGTCCTGCGCCCGCCCCCTCAGCTCCAGCAGCGCATCCTCCTCGGCGACTTCCTCAAGGTCTCGCGGCAGATGAGGCAGGAGCAGCGTCGATTCAGGCGACCGGCCCGAAGCCGTCCTGACCGGCTTCAGTTCGGGCAGCAGGACCGCGTGGAGCACGACGCCGTCATAGGCCGGATCCGCGCCGTGGCCGTGGGCCGCCCAGTCTCCGCACCGGAGGTGGATCTCGACGTCACCCCGTACGCGCGCACCGTTCACCCTGAGTTCGGCTCCCATGAAGTCTGGCCCCGCCGAACGGTTCCATGCGCCCGGCCTGATCACGTCAATCAGCGCCCCGGACAGCGCCGGGAGCGGGCCGCGCACCTCGCCCGACGCCCACAGGCGCTGGATCGCCCGTTCGGCGAGCGTGAAGGGCCCGTAGGGCCCCGTGAGTTCTTCCACGCCTTCATCCTTTTCCATCCCTTCACTCCAGCGTCCGCCGTCGGGGATGGAAACCCGGACATCGCCCAAGGGTGTTGATGGGGAATGGACTTGAGGGAAGACCTCAGCCGCCGTTGAATGTCTCTTACGGAGAGGTGGCAGAGTGGTCGATTGCACCTGACTTGAAATCAGGCGAACCGCAAGGTTCCGGGGGTTCGAATCCCTCCCTCTCCGCCCCCTTTCATGCAAGCCCGCCGCATCGTCGTCCTGGACGGACACACGCTCAACCCCGGAGACCTTGACTGGGGTCCGCTCGCCGCCCTCGGCCCGCTCGAGGTGCATGAATGGACTGCGCCGTCCGACGTCGCCGCACGCATCCGTGGCGCCGACATCGTCTTCACGAACAAGACGCCGCTCACGGCGGACGTCCTCGCGGGCGCCACCGGCCTCCGTTTCATCGGCGTGCTGGCCACCGGCTACAACGTCGTGGACGTGGCCGCCGCGGCCGCCGCCGGCATCCGTGTCGCCAACGTGCCCGGCTACGGCACCGCCGCGGTGGCGCAGCATGTCTTCGCGCTCCTGCTCGACCTGACCAATCACGTCGCGCTCGAGGGCGCGGCCGTGGCGGCCGGAGACTGGACACGCTCGCGCGACTTCTGCTTCCTGCGCCGGCCCATCGCCGACCTCGAAGGCCGCACGCTGGGCGTGGTGGGCTGGGGAGAGATCGGACGTGCCGTCGGACGCATCGGCGCCGCCTTCGGCATGAGGGTCATCGCCTCCGCGCGCACGCCCAAGTCCGATCCGGCGGCCGAGTTCGTGGGCATCGACGAGCTTTTCGGCCGGGCGGACGTCGTCAGCCTCCATTGCCCCCTCACCGAGGCGACGCGCGGACTGGTCTCCGCCGCCATGCTCGCCCGCATGAAGCCGACCGCCTGCCTCATCAACACCGCCCGCGGTCCGCTGGTGGACGAGGCCGCGCTCGCCGACGCCCTGCGCAAGGGCGTCATCGCGGGCGCAGGGCTCGACGTCGTCTGCGTCGAGCCCATGCGGCCCGAATGCCCGCTGCTCGGCGCGCCGCGCTGCGTCATCACGCCGCACGTGGCCTGGGCCTCGCCCGACGCGAGGCGCCGGCTGATGGACGAGACCGTGGCCAATCTGAAGGCCTTCCTCTCCGGCGAGCGGCGCAACGCCGTCGCCTGATCCTTCATTTCTTCTTCTTGGCGAGGTCGTCGAACTCCTTGCTCAGTTCGAGGTCGGCCGGCTTCACGGCCACCGGAGCCCCGCCTTCGGGGATGTCGGCCTTCAGGGTCCAGAGCACGCCGTTGACGACGACGCGCCGGAAGGACTCGTCGGCGAAGTTGTCATGGAAATGCGCTCCGACGAAGCCGAAGGACCTGCCGCCGTCGGCACGTTCGTAAGTCCAGGCCACGGGATGGTCCTCTCCCGCCACCGTGACTCTCGCGATCGGGCGGGCCGTCCCGAGGAAGCGCAGCCGGTAGTACCACTCGTCCTTGCAGGTGAAGTCGCTCCATCCCCGCCCGACCGGATGCTCCCCGGCCACGTCGCGCACCTGGGACGTCTCCACCTTGTAGCGTGAGAAGCCCCCTTTCTGCGCGTTGAACCATCCGCCCATCGCGTTGAGCCAGAGGCCGGTCGCTTCCGGATCGGCCGAGCCCGTGCCCCAGTGGATGGCGGAGAGGCCGACGCCGCTTGCCAGCAGACGCGACATCGTCTCCTGGCGGTCCTTGCGGAAGAGCACGTCGCCGCCGAGGCGCGTGTGCACGACGATCGCGGAGACTCCCTCGAGCGTGGCGGGCGAATCGGGCCAGCCCCGTGAGACGGCGGCCTCGACGCCTTGCGTCTGACGCAGGCACTTCGCGATGAGCTCGCAGTCGTCCATGTAGGTGTGGGTCCGATACGGGTGGTCCGGCTGCTGTCCGATGAGCAGGACCTTCTTCGGAGCCGCATCAAGCGTGGCCGTCAGCAGGAGCAGGAAGGGCAGGGCGGTCCGCATGGGATCACTCTTTCACGGGGGTGAACTCGCGAACACGCCGTTCCACCTCCGCCAGTTGCTTCTGAGAAAGGAAGTCCGGCAAGTCATCGGCCAAGGGTCGGGTGACCCGTCCCAGCGCCGCGAAGCGCGACGGCAGTCCGGCTTCGGTCGCCTCGGCGTGCAAGACGGTGAGCCGGGCCCATTTCAAGGCTTCGGCATAATCCGACTTCAGGGAGTTCGGAGGATTGCTGAGGGAGACTTGGTACATGCCGTACATCCCGTAGGCGTTGCCCTGGAGGGCCGCCCGCCTGAACCACTTGGCATAATCCGTCGAGAAGGCCCGATGGGATTCCCTGCCGACGACGCGCATCTCCTTCATCACCCGATCGTAATCGGGCCCGATCAGCAGACGCCCGACCGGCTCGTATTCCGGTGTGAGGCTATGGTATCTCTGCTGGCTGTCTCGCAGCACCATGGCGTAGGCGGCCTGGGCGTAGGGATCCCCCGATTCCGCCTTTGTGTACAGCGCGTGGACCTCCTTCCAGAGATCGTAAGGAGGCTTGCTCATGTCCTCCTGCTGCCTGAGCCGCTTTTTTTCCGCCACTGAAAGGTTGTGCTCAATCTGAAGCCGTTGCCGCTCCCGGGCCTCGTGCTGATTGCGCCAACTCTCCATGACTCCCCGGGCTCCCAGCCCTGCGAGGAGCAGGAGCACCATCATGATGGTGCCGCCGGTGAGAGGTTTCATGGGATCCTTGGGCATAGGCGATTGAGCTTATTCCCGACCCCGGCCGGGTCGAACCTTTAGGTGGCCGGGCCCATGGCGCAGGGTTTGTCTTGAGGGACGATGGCCGGCGAGGAGCATGAGGGCACGGATGCGCCCCCTCCGTGCCTTGCTCGCCCTCCCGCTGGCCGTCCTGACGTCCGGGGTCGGATCGCTACGGGCGGATGAATTCGGTGAACGGGTCCTGCCGGTCCTCAAGGAGACCTGCCTCTCCTGCCATTCGACTGAGAAGCAGAAGGGTGACCTCGACCTCGAGGTCTTCACGGACGCCGCCGCGGTGCGACGTAACACGAAGGTCTGGGAGCACGTGCTCGAGCAGGTCGAGACCGGCGAGATGCCTCCCAAGAAGGAGAAGCAGCTGTCTCCTGCCGCCCGCGAGACGCTGCTTGGCTGGACGCGGCGCGAGCTGGAAGCCGCCGCGCTCGCCGCGGCGGGTGACCCGGGGCCTGTGGTGCTGCGCCGTCTTTCCAACGTCGAATACGCCTACACGCTCAGGGACCTCACGGGAGTCGCGTCGCTCGATCCCGGCCGGGAGTTTCCCGTCGACGGCGCGGCCGGCGAGGGTTTCACGAACGTCGGCGGCGCGCTGGTGATGTCGCCCACGCTCCTCACCAAGTATCTCGACGCGGCCAAGGAGGTCAGCGAGCATCTCGTGCCGCTGCCTGACGGCGTCCGTTTCTCCGCCGGGGTCTCTTCGCGCGACTGGACCGACGAGGCCCTTGCCCGCATCCGAGCCTTCTACGGCAGATACACGACCACCGTCTCGTCCTCGGACGCCGCGACCACGGTCGACGGCGTCAAGCTGGACAAGGGCACGGGCGGGGGCCGCATCCCGCTTTCGCGTTACTTCGAATCCCTGCGGAGCGGCCGTACGGCCGACGGCCTCAGCCCCAGGTATCTCAGCCTGATCAAGTCCGCGCTCGAGTCAGGATCGCCTTCGCCGCTGCTGGCGCCTTTGCAGGCCAAGCATCGCGCGGGGAAGCTGACCGAGGCTGACATCGCCCCCTGGCAGCAGTCGCTCTGGCGTTTCTCCAATGTCGGACAGATGGGCAAGAAGGAGGCCGCCAAGGCATGGCAGGAGCCGGTCGACAGCGTGGTCGGTACGGTCGAGTTCCGTCAGAAGCTGGCCGGCGACGCGACGGTCCGTCTTGTCGCCGGAGACGCCGGTGACGGCGCGCAAGGAGACCGCGTGACGTGGGAGCGGCCCCGCTTGCGCATCGCCGGCCGTCCGGAGGTGCCCCTCGATGACCTGTCCGGACTGCTCGCCCATCTGGAGGCGCGGCTCAAGGACCAGGTCGCGCTCACGCCGCAGGCGCTCAGGGCCGCGGCGTCCGTCTCTGACGGCGAATCGCCCGCCAAGGCCGCGGCCGACCACGCCGTCGATCCCGCGCTGCTGACCGCTTGGTTGGATTATCTTGGCATCGGAACCGTGAAGCTGGAGCCGCTGCTCTCGAAGAAGATGCTTTCCGCTCCCGGCCATCCCAAGGTCAGGGGGTGGCAGGGTTCCGACGCCCTCGGCGTCATGGCGAACGCCGGATATGAGGACGCGCTCACGCCGGGACTCATCAAGGCCGGCGGCGTGGTTGCGCATCCCGCGCCCACGCGCGCCGTCGTCATCGCCTGGCGCAGCCCGGTCGCCGGCATGGCTGCGGTGACCGGAGGCATCGCCGACGCCCACATCGTCTGCGGCAACGGCGTCGTATGGCAGCTTGAGGCCCGCTGCGGGACCCGCCGGGACGTGCTCGCCAAGGGCGTCAGCCGAGGCAAGCAGGTCGTTCCCTTCGGCCAGCTGGACAAGGTCAAGGTGTCTCCCGGCGACGTGATCGCCCTCGTCATCGGTCCGCGCGACCGCAACCACGCCTGCGACCTCACCGCCGTCGACTTCAAGGTGAGCGTCGGCGGAAGCGTCTGGGACATCGCACCGGACGTTTCGCCCGACATCCTGAAGGGTAATCCGCACGGGCCCTGGCATTTCCTCAGCCAGCCTGACGACGGCGAGACCGTGCCGGGCATTCCGAAGGGTTCCTTGCTCGCCCAATGGCGCGCCGCCTCCGATCAGGCGGTCCGCGAGGCGCTCGCCCTCAAGGTGGCGGCCCTGCTGGCCGACGCTTCAGGCGCCGCCCCCGCCGACATCGAACTGCGGCGGCAGCTCATCCGCTCTTCGGGCCCCTTCCTCGCCGCGTCCCTCACCTCCTTCCGGCCCTCCACGGCGCGTCGGGAGATCGAGTCCGCCGCGCCTTCGGTCGTCGAACTGCGCTTGCCCGCCTTCCTGGCCGACGGCGCCGAGTTCATCGTGACCGGAAAGGTCGCGTCCGGCTCGGGCGGTTCCGTCCAGCTGAATGCCGGAGTCTCCGTCGTTCCCTTCGCTTCCGGCCCCGTCCCGGGCTTCCCCGTCGTGGCCGAGCCGGGTTCGGCGATGGAAGCCCGATGGGGTAAGGCCTTCACCGAATTCCGGGACCTTTTTCCGCAGGCCCTCTGCTACACCCGCATCGTGCCCGTCGACGAGGGCGTGACGCTCACGCTCTTCTACCGCGAGGACCATCACCTGCGCCGTCTCATGCTGAGCGAGGCCGAGGCCGCCGAGCTCGACCGTCTCTGGGATGAGCTCCATTTCGTGAGCCAGTCGCCCATACGGCAGATCGACGCCTACGAGCAGCTTCACCAGTTCGCCAGCCAGGGCGTGCTCAAAGACACCTTCGTCTCCCTGCGTGAGAAGGTCTATGAGGCGGCGGACGCATTCCGTGCCAGGATGGTCGCGGCGGAGCCCGCGCAGGTGACGGGCGTCGTGGACTTCGCCGGCAAGGCCTGGCGACGTCCGTTGACCGACGCCGACCGGGCCGGTCTCAGGAGTCTCTACGACAGTCTGCGCAAGGGCGGGCTGGACCACGACCGCGCGCTGCGGTCCCTGCTGGTGCGCGTGCTCACCTCCGCGGAGTTCCTCTACCGTGGCGAGACCGCTCCGGCCGGCACGGTCGCCGGCCCGGTCAACGACTGGGAGCTCGCGTCCCGCCTGAGCCATTTCCTCTGGTCGTCGACGCCCGACGACGAGCTTCGCTCCCTCGCGGCGTCCGGCCGCCTGCGTGATCCCGCCGTCCTGGCCGCGCAGGCCCGGCGGATGCTCCGTGACCCCAAGGTGTCCCGTCTCTCCCGTGAGTTCGGCTGCCAGTGGCTGCACGTGCGCGACGTCGCCGAACTCGACGAGAAGAGCGAGCGTCACTTCCCCGAGTTCGCCTCGCTGCGCGGCGCGATGCAGGAGGAGGTCGAACGCTTCTTCACCGACCTCTTCCGGGAAGACCGTCCCGTGCTCTCCCTGCTCGACGCCGACCACACCTTCGTCAACGGCCCCCTCGGCCGGTTCTACGGACTGAAGGTCGACGGCGAAGCGTGGCGACGCGTCGAAGGCATGCGGGACGCCGGCCGCGGCGGCGTGCTCGGGATGGCTGCGACCCTCGCCAAGCAGTCGGGCGCCTCGCGCACCAGTCCGATCCTCCGCGGCAACTGGCTGAGCGAGGTCGTGCTCGGTGAGAAGCTGCCGCGGCCGCCCAAGGGTGTGCCCGCGCTGCCCGAGGAGGCTCCTCAGGGCCTCACCGAGCGTCAGCTCATCGAGCGTCACAGTTCCGATCCCGCCTGCGCGCGCTGCCACCGGCGCATCGACCCCTACGGCTTCTCCCTTGAGTCCTTCGACGCCATCGGCCGGCGTCGTGAGCGCGATGCCGCCGGCCTGCCCGTCGTGACCGCGACCACCCTGCCGGGCGACGTGCAGGTGGACGGACTCGCAGGTTTGCGCGCCCACCTGTCGACCGTCCGGGCGGACGATTTCCGGCGCCAATTCTGCCGCAAGCTGCTCGGTTACGCCCTCGGACGCTCCGTCCAGCTCTCCGACCGCCCCCTCGTGGACGCGATGATTGCGAAGTTGAAGGCAGGGGACGGACGCGTAGGCTCCGTGGTCGAAGCCGTCGTCCTCAGCAGGCAGTTCCGCGAGATCCGCGGACGCGACCACCTCACCGACCGATGAGAACCCCCTCGCCCCACCAGTTCAGCCGCCGAACCTTCCTGCGTGGCGTCGGCGTCACCATGGCGCTTCCCTGGCTCGAGTCCGCCGCCGTCTGGGGCGATGAACCCGGTCGCGCGACGCGTCCCGCCAGCGAGGCCCCCGTGCGCGTGGCCGTCGTGTTCTCCGGCAACGGCTTCCATTCCAAGGAGTGGTGGGCGAAGGGCGAGGGCTCCGGCATGGAGCTCGGCAAGGTCCTGCTGCCCCTCGCCGACTTCCGCAGCCGCCTGACCTTCATCAAGGGCCTCTACCACGAGGAGGCGCGCAAGGGGAACATCCACAGCTCCCAGACCGGCAACCTGCTTTCCGGCGCGCCCATCTCGTCCGGCGGCGAGATCCGTTCCGGCACCAGCTTCGACCAGCTCATCGCGCAGTCCTACGGACGTTCGACCAAGGTGCCCAGCCTCGTGCTCGGGTGCGAACGGTCCAACCCTTCCGTCCACAAGAACTACTCGATGCTCTACAGCTCCCACGTCTCGTGGAGCTCGCCGACGACCCCGACGCCCCTGGAGCTCTATCCCGCGCTTGCCTTCGACCGTCTCTTCAAGGACGACGCCTCGCCCTCCGACCGCAGCGTCCTTGACGCCGTCCTGGGCGACGCCGGCGACCTTCGTCGCCGCGTCAGCGCCTCCGACCGGGGCAAGATCGACGAGTATCTCGAGTCCGTGCGCGACGTCGAGCGGCGCATCGAGTCGGCCGGCAGGCGCGGCGAGCTGCAGGGCTGGCGTCCGACCCTGGACAAGCCCGACATGAAGCGGCCCGCCGACGGCATCCCGCAGGACGTCGCCGAGCACATGCGCCTGATGTGCGACATCATCGTGCTGGGCTTCCAGACCGACACCACCCGCGTCGCCTCCCTCAAGCTCAACAACGACCACAGCGCCCTGCGTTTCCCCCTCCTGCCTTCCGTCGAGCAGGCCGGCCATGGCATCGACTACATGATCCATCACCTCCTGTCGCACTCCGACGGGGCGGACTGGCTCCGCGTGAACCAGTTCTTCATGGAGCAGCTCGCCTACCTCTGCCGCCGCCTCGACGCCGTCAAGGAGGGCTCCCGCACGCTGCTCGACAACACCATGGTGCTCTCCTGTTCCAGCATGATGGCCGGCGCGCGGCATGACAACGACCAGCTGCCGATCGCGCTGATCGGCGGCGGGGGAGGGCGCGTCCGCGGCGGTCGCGTGCTCGACTACACGGGCAAGCCCGAACGCCAGCTCTGCCGCCTCTTCATGTCGATGATGGACAAGGTCGACGTGCGTCCGAAGACTTTTGGCGACGCGCGCCAGATGCTCGAGGAGATCTGAGCCGACGAAGGTCGCTGACGTCGGGCGCCGCTCTCCTCGGCCGAGTCCCGGGTCCGAGGCGGCGGCTCAACGGCCTTCGGGCGTGTCCTGGAAGCGGGCCGCCTGTCGCTGGGTCTCCGCGACCTGCTCCGGCGAGAACTGATTCAGCAGGCGCCGCCGCAGTTCATCCCGCAGCTCATACGTGTTGATGAGCATGGTCGGTTTTTCCGGCGCCCACCCGCGGTCCGCTATCATGATCCAGCGCAGCGCTTCAAGCGGCACGGTCGGCTCGAGCTCCTTGGCCAGCCTGACCTGGGCTTCGGGCTGACCTTGGCGGGCCGCCCTTTCGAGCCAGTGTCGGGCGGCGGTCGGATCGGCCGGAACCGTGGGGACGTTCGTGAACGGCTGTTCGTGCAGCTCATCGAAAAACTTGCCCACGAACGCCTCGAACTGGTGGGCCGAGCCGGCCCGCAGGCCGGTGGCCGGATCGATCTGGACGAGCTCCTCCATGCCGATCAGCAGGATGGAGCCAAGCAGCAGCTGCGCGTCGCGGTCTCCGCCGGCCGCCTTGCGACTCAGGTCCCCGTAAGTCTTGGTCAGGTCGATCTTCACGCGTGCCGCGATGCGCTTCTGGCGCTCGGCCTCGGCGTTCTTCCACATCTGCTCGGCTTCCGCGCTACTGCTGGCTTCCGTCTCGTGCAGCCCGACGAAGCCGCGGAGGGCGAGCGCGGCGACGGCCGCAAGCGCCATCCCCAGCATGCCGTAGATCAGGGGCTTCAGCGGGTCGCGTTGCTCGGGCGCCATGGTGCCCGTGATAGGACGCCTGGCAGGGAAGGGCAACCGCAGAGACCCCGTCGCCAGGCGGATTTCCGTCGGCGAAGGGCCGATCCTTTGGTTTGCAGGCACGTCGTCTCGGCGGAGAATGCCCGGATGCGCAACGTCGCTTTCTGCGTGGGGCTCCTCCTGTCCGTCGTCGCTTTCGCCGCCGAGTCCGTCCTCATCCCGTTCGTACGGGGCGAGGAGCTCGCCGGAGCGGTCGCCCTCGTCGCCGACAGGGAGAAGGTGCTGAGCGTCACCGCCGTCGGTTTCGCCGAGGTGGAAGCGAAGAAGCCCATGCGCGACGACACCCTCTTCTGGGTCGCCTCCCAGACCAAGGCCATGACCGCGGCCGCCGTGATGATGCTCGTCGACGAAGGCCGCCTCTCCCTTGACGATCCCGTGGAGAAGCACCTGCCCGAATTCAAGGACCAGCGAGTCGCGGGCAAGGACGGCCCCGTCGCCCGTCGGCGCTCCATCACCGTGCGGGACCTCCTCTCCCATGTGAGCGGCCTGCCGTTCAAATCTCCCGAGGAGCAGCCGACCCTCGACGGTCTGCCGCTCGACCAGGCCGTGAAGACCTATGCCCGAATGACCCTTCAGAGCCAGCCCGGGGAGAAGTACCAGTATTCGAACGCCGGCATCAACGCCGCCGCCCGCGTCCTCGAGGTCGTCAGCGGGGAACCCTACGCCGTGTTCATGCAACGTCGTCTCTTCGACCCTCTCGGCATGAAGGACGCGACTTTCTGGCCGGATGAGCGCCAGGTCGCCCGTCTCGCCAAGACCTACCGGCCGGTCGCGAAGGACAAGCCCGGTCTTGCGGAGGGATCATTGGCGCAGCTCCGTCAGCCGCTCGGAGACCGCAAGGCCAGGCACGCGATGCCTGCCGGCGGCCTGTTCGCCACCGCCGACGACGTCGCCCGGTTCTGCCTCATGCTGCTCAACGGCGGCGAACACAAGGGGAGACGCATCCTGAGCGAGTCATCCGTGCGAGCCATGACTTCCCGCCAGACGCCCCCCGGCATGAAGGAGAGCTACGGGCTGGGGCTGACCGTCGGGCCTGACACCTTCGGCCACGGCGGAGCCCAGGCCACACACATGGAGGTGATCCCCTCCAAGGGCCTCGTGCTCATCTGGATGGTCCAGCATCAGGGCTTTCCTGGGCAGGGTGGCAGGGCTCGCGGCGCCTTCCAGCAGTGGGCCATCAAGGGGCCTTGACCGCGCCGAGGCTTGCCGCGTCCTCGCCGAGGGGTGAGAGTTCTGCGCCCCGATGCGAAGCTCCGCGCTCTTCCTCCTCCTCACGTTCGCCCTCTCCCTCTCCGCCGCGGAGGGACGCCGCAACGTGCTGTTCATCATCTCTGACGACCTGAACAATTACCTCGGCTGCTATGGAGACCCCCGCGCCCGCACGCCCAACCTCGACCGCCTCGCCGGACGCGGCGTGCGTTTCGACCGCGCCTACTGCGCCTACCCGCTCTGCGGCCCCAGCCGCAACTCGCTGCTCACGGGACTTTATCCCAACAGCACCGGCATCCATCAGAATGCCCAGATCTTTCGGCAGAGCATCCCTGAGCAGCTGAGCCTGCCGCAGGCCTTCCGCCTCCAGGGCTATTTCGCCGCCCGCCTCGGCAAGCTCTACCATTACAACGTGCCGAACTCCGTCGGCACCGACGGCCATGACGATCCCGCCTCCTGGGAGTTGGAGATGAATCCCGCCGGCGTCGACCGCATGCAGGAGCTGGACGTGGCCTTCAGCGTGACGCCCAAGCAGTTCGGTGGCACGCTCAGCTGGCATCCCTCGGACAAGTCGGACGAGCATCACACCGACGGCATGCTGGCCCGTGACGCCGAGTGGGTGCTTGAGCGCTGCGCGCGCGACCGTTCACGACCCTTCTTCCTGGCCGTCGGATTCTTCCGTCCGCACACGCCGTACATCTCGCCCAAGGCGCCTTACTGGGGGCAGTACGATCCCGACCAGATGCCGCTCTTTCCGAAGGTGGGCCAGCAGCCGGCCGGCGTGCCCAAGGCCGCGTTCCTTGGCTCCAAGAAGGACCAGGAAGACCTCGCGGACGACGTCCGGCGGAAGGCCGTGCAGGCCTATTACGCCAGCATCAGCTTCATGGACGCGCAGGTCGGACGCGTCATCTCCGCCCTGGACCGCCTCGGTCTGGCTGAGAGCACCGTGGTCGTCTTCACCAGCGACCACGGCTATCACATGGGCGAGCACGGCCTCTACCAGAAGATGAGCCTGTTCGAGAACGCCGCGCGCGTGCCGCTGCTGGTCGTCGCTCCGGGCGTCGCCGGCGGCGGAGCCGTCGTGCGCACGCCCGTCAGCCACGTCGACCTCTTCCGTACGCTGACCGAGCTGGCCGGTTTCGAGCCGCCCGCGAACGTGCAGGGCCAGAGCCTCGTTCCCATCCTCAAGGACCCTTCCGCCGTCGGCCGTGGCTGGGCCGTCACGCAGGTCATGCGCGGCGGAGCCGGACGCGTGGCCGCCGCCACCGCCGCCAAGCAGGTGACCGCGCCCAAGAAGAAGGCCGCGCCGAAGTCCTTCTTCGGCTACAGCCTTCGCACCGCACGCTGGCGTTACACTGAGTGGGACGAGGGCAGGGAAGGGCGTGAACTCTACGATCATGACGCCGATCCCGGCGAACTCGTGAACCTCGCTGACAAGCCCGAGCACGCGCAGACCGTCGCGGGCCTTTCCGCTCACCTCAAGGAGGCCGTCAGGACGACCTTCCCCGCTGACGGCAGGAC
>CAZRPB010000005.1:0-22808 GCA_964601955.1 uncultured Klebsiella sp.
CACGTTGCCCCAGAGGGCCTGGTCGCCGGTCTGGACGGTCAGGATGTGGTCAGGGGACTCGACGGCCTTGTAGAAGTCCCACTTGAGCACGGGACGGAGCTCGAGCTTCAGGCCGGCGGCCGCGATCTCCTTGCGGAACTCGGCCCAGACGGGCGGCTCGCCCTTCTGCGCGTAGGCGTCGTCGGGCGGGATTCCCATCGTGTTGACCGCGTCGACGGGCACGGCGCTGAGCACCGCGCGCAGCACCTGCGCGACGGTCGGGATGCCAGGCGAAAGGTTGAGTGAGACCAGCTCGGCGTTCGGCCCGCGCTTGGTCCAGGCCGGGTAGTTGCCGTCGGCGATGAGGATGACCGAGTGGTGTCCGGCGCGGGCGAGCACCTCGGAGATCTTGGGGTGGATGAGCTGGTGCTTGAGCATGGTCTTAGCGGGGCAGATGGGCGCGGAAGGACTGCATCGTCCGGGCGGAGGCGGCCTCGGAATCGGGCAGGGGCAGGACCTCGGCGGAAAGGTAGCCGTCGTAGCCGATCTCGCGCAACGCGGCGACGACCGGCGCGACGTCGGTGTGGCCGAAGCCGACCGCCCGGCGGTCGCTGTCGGCGAAATGGACGTGGCCGACGTGGCGGCCGCAGGCGCGGAGCGTCCCGGCGAGCGAGGCCTCCTCGATGTTCATGTGGAAGAGGTCGCAGAGCAGCCTCACGTTGGCGATGCCGCGGGACTCCAGGAACTGCGCGGCGTCGAGCTGCCGGTTGAGCAGGTTGGTCTCGTAGCGGTTGAGCGGCTCGTAAAGGAGCGGCACGCCGTGTCGTCCGGCGTGGGCGCCGAGGTCGGCGAGGGCCTCCGCGAGCCAGTCCAGGGCCTGGTCGCGGGAGACCGCGCCCTCGGCCTTGCCCTGCATCGAACCGATGATGGCGGGCGCCTTGAACTCGCCGCCGAGGTCGATGATGGCGCGGATGAACTCCCGGGCCTCGCGGCGGACGGCGGCGTCGGCGTGCGTCAGGTGCCACCGGTGGACCAGCCAGCCCCCTCCCGTGCCGAAGGCCGCGGCCTTGAGGCCGTGGCGCCCGAGCAGGGCCCGGAGGGCCGGACGGTCGACCGAGGCGGCGGAAGGGGCGAAGACCTCGAGCGCGTCGAACCCATGGCGGGCGGCGGACGCGGCGGCGGCCTCCAGTCCGTCCCAGTGGACGAACGGTCCGCCCCGGGCCTGGGCGACGAGAGAGACCGTGACCGCGGATCTAATCACACGGCAGAAGATGCCGCGGCCGGGAGGAGGGGCAAGTTCCGCTTGGCGCGCGTAGGCCGATTAACGGCGGACGGGCACCGAGAAACGGCGGGTCAGTCCGTCAGGCCCGGCGAAGAGCGGCCCTTGATGAGGCGCTGCACCGCGGCGAACCGCAGGATCTGCTCCATCTTGGCGAGCTCGGCGGGGTCGACGTCCTTCTGGCCGCGGGCGGCGGCGACCGCGGCGCGGGCGCGCTCCTCGGCCGACTCGATCGCCTTGAGGTCGATCTTGGCCTCGTCGATGGCGGCCTCGGTGACGACCGAGACCTTGTCGGCGACGACGCGCACGAAACCTTGGTCGATCGCGAGGCGGCTGACCTTCCCGTCCAGCGTCACGAGCACCTCGCCGGCGGCGATGATCGCGGTGATGGGCTGGTGGCCGGGCAGGATGCCGATGCTGCCCAGGGCGGTGGGCAGGGTCACGCTGCTCGCCGTGCCTTCGTAGGCGCGGCGGTCAGGGGTGACGATTTCGACCGTGAGGGACATCGGCGGCGGTTACTTGGTCTTGCCCGAAGCGGCGAGGACCTCGTCGATGCCGCCCTTCATGTAGAAGTCGTTCTCGTTCACGTGGTCGAGCTCGCCGGAGAGGATCATCTCGAAGCCGCGGAGGGTGTCCTCGAGGGCGACGTACTTGCCGGGCGAGCCGGTGAAGATCTCGGCGACGTGGAACGGCTGCGAGAGGAACTTCTGGATCTTGCGGGCGCGGAACACGACGAGCTTGTCCTCGGGGGAGAGCTCGTCGAGGCCGAGGATCGCGATGATGTCCTGGAGATCCTTGTAGCGCTGCAGGAGGCCCTGCACGCCGCGGGCGACGCGGAAGTGGCGGTCGCCGACGACTTCGGGCGCGAGCGCGGTCGAGGTGGAGGCGAGCGGGTCGACGGCCGGGTAGATGCCCAGTTCGGCGATGCGGCGCTCGAGCACGACGGTCGAGTCAAGGTGCGCGAAGGTGTTGGCGGGAGCCGGGTCGGTCAGGTCGTCCGCCGGGACGTACACCGCCTGGAAGGACGTGATGGAGCCCTTCTTGGTGGAGGTGATGCGTTCCTGGAGGTTGCCCATCTCGGAGGCGAGGGTCGGCTGGTAACCCACCGCGGAGGGCGAGCGACCGAGGAGCGCGGACACTTCGGAGCCGGCCTGGGAGAAGCGGAAGACGTTGTCGACGAAGAGGAGCACGTCGCGGTTCTGCTCGTCGCGGAAGTACTCGGCCATGGCGAGGGCGGAGAGCGCGACGCGCATGCGGGCGCCGGGGGGCTCGTTCATCTGGCCGTACACCAGGGCGACCTTGGACTTGGAGAGGTCCTTCTGGTCGATGACGCCCGCCTCGGACATCTCATGGTAGAGGTCGTTGCCCTCGCGGGAGCGCTCACCGACGCCGGCGAAGACGGAGAAGCCGCCCTGCTTCATGGCGATGTTGTTGATCAGCTCCATGATGACGACGGTCTTGCCGACGCCCGCGCCGCCGAAGGCGCCGACCTTGCCGCCCTTCACGAAGGGGCAGATCAGGTCGATGACCTTGATGCCGGTGGGCAGGAGCTCGGCCGAGGTCTTCTGCTCGGTGAGGGGCGGAGGCTGGCGGTGGATGGGATAGCGCTTGGCGGCCTTGACGTCGCCACGCTCGTCCACGGGGTCACCGGTGACGTTGAAGATGCGGCCGAGCACGCCTTCGCCGACGGGCACGGTGATGGCAGCGCCGGTGTCGAGCGCGGCGGTGCCGCGCACGAGGCCTTCGGTGGTCGTCATCGCGACGGTGCGCACGAGGCCGGAGCCGAGGTGCTGCTGCACCTCGAGCGTGAGGCGGGTGGGCCGGCCCTCGACCTTGTAGTCGACCTGGACGGCGTTGTAGATCTCGGGGACCTTGTCGGCGGGGAATTGGACGTCGACGACGGCGCCGAGGACCTGGGTGATCGTTCCGGTGGTGCTCATGATAATGGTAAGGAGGAAGGGGGTTACTGGGAGGAGGCGCCGGCGGTGAGCTCGAGGATCTCCTGGGTGATGGCGGCCTGGCGGGCCTTGTTGTACTCGAGCGAGAGGGCGGCCGCGATCTTCTTGGAATTGTCGGTGGCGGCCTTCATCGCGACCATGCGCGCGCTGTGCTCGGAGGCCTTGGACTCGAGGACGGCCTGATGGACGGCCTGCTTGAAGAAGAGCGCGGGCAGCTCGGCGAGGATCTCGGCGGGCGAGGGCTCGAAGATCATGTCGCGTGAGTCCTCGACGGCGTGGCCGGCGGGGAGCCCGAGGCGGTCGCGGAACTCGCGGGCCTGCTTGGCGAGGGCCTCGGCGGGCAGGAGGCGCTGGAGGCGCGGCGCCTGCACGAGGGTGTTCTTGAAGTGGGCGTAGAGCACCTCGACGGTGTCGACCTTGCCGTCGAGGAAGGCCTTGAGGAGGTATTCGGCGGCGGGGCGGACTTCGCTGAAGTTCGCGCGGTCGCTGACGGTGAAGTCGGCGAGCAGGTTGCGTCCCGAACGGGCGAGGGCCTGGCGGCCCTTGCGGCCGACGGTGACGAAGGCGGCGTCGCGCAGCTCGGAGGCGGCGCGGATGAGGTTGCTGTTGAGGGCGCCGCACATGCCCTTGTCGGGCGTGATGAGGAGGATGCCGCGCACGCGCACCGGGCGCGGGGTCAGCAGCGGATGCGTCTGCTCCCCGACCTTGGCGGCGGCGGTGTCGAGGATCTCGCCGATGAGTTCGGCGTAGTCACGGCTGGCCTTGGCGGCGTCCTGCGCGCGCTTCATCTTGGAGGACGCGACGAGCTGCATGGCGCGGGTGATCTGTCCCGTGCTCCTGACCGACTTGATGCGGTTGCGGATCTCGCGGAGTCCCTTGGGCATGGCGTGCGTTCAGCGGGGAGGGATCAGGCCTTGAAGGAGCGCTTCCAGACGTCGCAGGCGGACTTCAGCTCGGCGGCCATGGCGTCGTCGATCTTCTCGCCGGCGCGGATGCGGGCGAGGGAGGCGGGCTTGGCGGACTCGAGGTGCGTCTGCAGTCCGGCGGCGGCGGCCTGGACGGACTTCACGGCGACGTCGGAGAAGAAGCCGTTCTGCATCGCCCAGATGAGCGCGACCTGGATCTCGGCGGACTTGGGCGCGTTCGGGGGCTGCTTGAAGAGCTCGACGAAGCGGTCGCCCTTGTCGAGGACGCCCTTGGTCTGCGCGTCGAGGTCGGAGCCGAACTGGGCGAAGGCGGCCAGCTCGCGGTACTGGGCGAGCTCGCCCTTCACCTTGCCGGCGACCTGCTTGAAGGCCTTGATCTGCGCGGCGGAGCCGACGCGCGAGACGGAGAGGCCGACCGAGACGGCGGGGCGAATGCCCTGGTTGAAGAGGTCGGTCTGGAGGAAGACCTGGCCGTCGGTGATGGAGATGACGTTGGTCGGGATGTACGCGGACACGTCGCCGGCCTGCGTCTCGATGATGGGCAGCGCGGTGAGCGAGCCCTTGCCGGCGAGGCGCGCGGAGCGCTCGAGGAGGCGGGAGTGGAGGTAGAACACGTCGCCCGGGTAGGCTTCGCGGCCGGAGGGGCGCTTCAGGATCAGGGAGATCTGGCGGTAGGCGGCGGCGTGCTTCGAGAGGTCGTCGTAGACGATGAGGGCATCATGGCCGTTCTCCATGAACCACTCGCCGATGGCCGTGCCCGAGAAGGGCGCGAAGACCTGGTTGGCGGCGTTGTCCGCGGCCGGGGCGGCGACGACCACGCAGAACTCGAGGGCGCCGGCGCGCTCGAGGGTGCCGATGGTGCGGGCGATGGAGGAGTTCTTCGCGCCGACGGCGACGTAGATCGAGTAGACGGGGCGGAAGTTCTTGTCGCCCGACGAAAGGCCGACGCGGTTGGCGTTGGCCTGGTTGATGATGGTGTCGATCGCGATGGTGGTCTTGCCGGTCGCGCGGTCGCCGATGATGAGCTCGCGCTGGCCGCGGCCGATCGGGATCATGGCGTCGATGGCCATGATGCCGGTCTGCATCGGCTGGTCGACGGACTTGCGGGGCATGATGCCCGGGGCGATCTTCTCGACGGGGTAGCGCTCCGTGGACTGGAGAGGGCCCTTGCCGTCCACGGGATTGCCGAGCGCGTCGACGACGCGGCCGAGCAGGCCCTTGCCGACGGGGACGGAAAGGAGGCGTCCGGTGGTCTTGGCCTCCATGCCTTCCTTCAGCTTGGAGATGTCGCCCATGACGACGCAGCCGACGGTGTCCTCGGCGAGGTTGAGGGCGACGCCCTGCAGGCCTCCCGGGAACTCGACCATCTCGTTCATCATCACGCCGGAAAGGCCGTCGATGGCGGCGACGCCGTCCGCGAGGGAGACGATGGTGCCGACGTTGGACTTGCCGGCGCGGGCGTCGAGGCCGGCGATGGCTTTCTGGATCTGTTCGATCGCGTTGCTCATGTTATGTTGGTAATTCGAAGGGGGTGGTTCAGGCGGAGAGGGAGCGCTCGAGCGCGCGGAGACGCGCGGCGGCGGTGAGATCGGTGACGTCGTCGCCCACGCGCACGCGGAAGCCGGCGAGGAGGGCGTCGTTGCGGCGCGCGACGGGGCGCACGGGGCGGCCGAGGACGCGGCTGAAGTGGGCGGCCACGGCGGCGGCCTGTTCGGCGGCGAGCGGTCCGGCGTGCTCGATGCTGGCTTCGCCGCGGGCGAGCTCGCGGCGCACGGCGGCGAGGTAGGCGCGCAGCAGCGGGCGGAGGGTGTGGGCGGGGCGCGCGCCGGTCAGCGCCGCGAGCACCGCGGCGACGCGGTCGGACGAGACGGCGCCTCCCTCGAGGGAGAGCGCGAGGAGTCGCTTCGATTCGGCTCGGACGGACGCGGACATGGCGTTCAGCGGGCGAGCTCCTTGGCGGCGGCCTCGTTGAGGCGGGCGCGCTGGGCGTCGTCCAGGGTCTGGCCGAGAACCTTGCCGGAGGCGTCGACGACGAGACGGGCGAGTTCGCCGCGCACTTCGTTGAGCATGCGGGCGCGGTCGGCCTCGAGCGCGGCCTGTCCCTTGCGGAGCACTTCGGCGGCGGCGGCGGCGGCCTCGGACTTGGCGGCCTCGACGGTCTTGGCGGCGGAGGCGCGCGCCTCGGCGAGGACGCGGGCGGACTCGTCGGCGGCGGCGTTGAGCTTGGCGTCGGCCGCCTTCTGGGCGTCGGCGAGGCGCTGCTCGGCGGCCTTGGCGTCAGCGAGGCCCTGGGCGATGAGGCGGTTGCGCTCCTCCATCTGGCCGAGCGCGGGGCGGATGGCGAAACGGTAGAGGACGAGGACCAGCAGGGCGAAGTTCACCAGCTGCGGCAGGAGGTGGTGCCAGTCGACACCGAAGCTGCCGAAGAGCCGGATGATGTCATCCACCGGGCCGCCGGACTTGGCGGCGGCGGCATCGGCGGCGGCGAGGAGGGAGAAGGTCGTCATGGAGATCTGGGAGATGTCTGCTCTGGGAAAAGGGGGCGGCGGGCCCCTTGCGGGGCCGCGCCGCGGTTCCGGTCACTTCGCGAGGAAGATCGCGTAGAACGCGACGGCTTCGGCGAGAGCCATGCCCAGGATGGACTGGACGAGGATCTTGCCCGAGGCCTCGGGGTTGCGACCCACGGACTCGACGGCCTTGGCGCCGACGAGACCCACGCCGATGGCGGCGGCGAGGCAGCCGGCGGCGGCGGGAAGGGAACCGGTGATTTGAGCGATGATCATGTTGTTTTTTGGTTTGGTCCTCGGCGCGCCGCCCGGGGAAGTCCCGGCAGGTCACGCGCCGCGAAAGTTCAGTGGGCGTGGCCCTCCTCCTCGTGATGGCCGCCCTCGTGGTTGCAGATGAGGCCGATGTAGACGGCGGAGAGGAGCGTGAAGACGAAGGCCTGGATGAGGCCGACGAGGACTTCGAGCAGCCCGGCGACGGCGGGGATCACGTAGGGCATGAGTCCGCCGAGCGAGTGAATGAGGTTCTCGCCGCCGAAGACGTTGCCGTAGAGACGGAACGACAGGGAGATGAGGCGGAAGAGGATGGAAACGACCTCGATGCCGCCGACGCCGAGGAAGATGAAGCTGAGCATCAGCCACATGGGCAGGCCGATCTCCTTCTTGTCGGCCTTGTTGCCGAAGAGGTCGAAGACGAGCACCTTGAGTCCGGCGTAGCGCAGGACGAAGTAGGTCCAGGCGGCGAAGGAGACGATGGAGAGCGCGAGGGTGGTGTTGAGGTCGGAGTTCGCGGGGCGGATGGCGTCCTCCCAATGGCCCTCATGCATGAACTTCAGGGTGCCGACTCCGGGGAGGAGTCCGCTCCAGTTCATGAGGAGGATGAACACGAAGAAGCCGCAGAGCAGCGGGAAGACGCGGCCGATCATCTGCTTGCCGACGATGGGCTCGAGGGCGTCGCGCAGTCCCTGCGCCAGGCCTTCCACGACGGCCTGCCCCTTGCCCGGGATGAGCTTGGGCGTGCCGACCGCGATGCGGACGACGAGGATGATGAGGGCGGCGACGATCCAGGTCGTGAGGATGGAGTTGGAGACCCAGTAACCCCCGATCTGGAAGAGGTCGGTGGCGTTCGGCTTCACGCCCTCGGAGGCGGCGAGGAGGCCGGAAGGGGCCGCGGAGAGGACTTGTGACAGGAAAGGCATCGGTGATGCAGGGTTCTGGTGAACAACCTGCCCCATCTCTGGTCAACACCTCGCCCGAATGGCCGGGGGGAGTAAGCCCGCCGCCCCACCCTTCATTAGATATGCTTATCGTACGACCTCAGGGAGCCAATCGGGTTATCTCCCAGCCGCCCGCCTTCCTGATATAGAGGAACCGGTCGTGCAGTCGGTTGGTCCGGCCCTGCCAAAACTCAAAGCTGTCAGGCTTGAGCCTATACCCTCCCCAGTTCGCCGGCTTGGGCACTTTGCCTTCGGGATGCTGGGCGCGTAGCGCAGCCAGGCGGGCCTCCAAGTATTGGCGATCGGGAATGACCTGGCTCTGCTCGGAGACCAAAGCGCCCAGCTGGCTGCCGTAGGGTCTTCGGGCGAAATAAGCGATGGACTCTTCCTCAGAAGTCTTTGTCACAGAACCAGTTATGTGAATCTGCCGCTCCAGAGAAAACCAAGGGAACAGGAGGGTGGCCCGGGCGTCTTTGGCGAGATGGGCGCCCTTGCGACTGCCGTAATTCGTGAAGAAGCAGAAGCCGGCTGGATCGGCCGCCTTGAGAAGGACGGTGCGGGATGACGGACATCCCTGGGCATCGGTCGTGGACAGGACCATGGCGTTGGGCTCGACGATGCCCGCGGTCTTCGCCTGGGCGAACCAATGACGGAACTGCTCCAAGGGGTCGGCCTGCAGCTCGTGGCGGTCCAGACCGTGATCCGCATATTCTTTGCGCAGTTCCGAGAGGTCCATCAGGCCGCCAAACCTACCGGGCCGGGGACGGCAGGCAAGTCCGGGACGCCCTTCCCTCTCGCCAGTGCCGACCACGGGAGCACTCTGGCGCCGTGAACCTGGTGCTGATCACCGAGGACGAAGTCGCCACGGGCATCCCCGCCGAAGACCCGCGGGCCGTCCACCTCCTCACGACGGTCGGGCTGCGACCCGGCGGCACGTTCCATGTGGGCGTCGAGAACGGTCACCGTGGAATCGCGCGGGTGACGGAATGCGGACCGGCGCTGCGCTTCACGGTCACTTGGGAGAAGGAGCCTCAGCGCCGCCTGCCGCTCACGGCGCTGGTCGGGCTGCCGCGTCCTCAGACGGCGCGGAAGCTGCTGCACGACCTGGCGAGCCTCGGCGTGGGCGAGATCCGCTTCTTCACGCCGGACAAGGGCGATCCCGCGTATGCGGCCAGCTCACTCTGGCGCGACGGCGAGTGGCGCGACCACGTGCGCAAGGGCGCCGAGCAGGCGTGCTCCGCCCTGGTGCCCGCGGTCACGCTGCACGCCTCGCTCGCGGACGCGCTCGCCGGGCTGCCCGACGGCGGGCTGCGCACGGCCCTGGATCCCTACGAGGCGGAAGGGCCGCTGGCGGCGGAGACGCGTGACGCCGCCGCGGCCGTGCTCGCGGTGGGGCCGGAGCGCGGATGGTCGGACGGCGAACGCAAGGCGCTGCGCGCGGCCGGTTTCTCCCTGCTGCACCTCGGCGACCGCGTGCTGCGCGTCGAGGCCGCGGCGCTCGTCGGCGGCGCGCTGATGCTGTCGGCGCTCGGCGCATGGCGCGCGCACCGTCCGCTCGCCGGCTGATCAGACGCGGGAGAGCACGTGCGCCGAGGGCTGCCCGCGGCCCTTGCCGATGAGCTTGCGCAGGCGCCAGCCTTCGGGGACGGGCACGGCCTGTCCGCCCGGCGCCTCCAGCACCACGCGGACGTGCGCGCCTTCGCCCGCCGCGGCGCAGGCCGCCGCCGAGACCTCCGCGCCGCGCGTCTCCCAGAGGTCCCAGGGCGGATCGGCGAACACCAGGTCGAAGTCGCCGCCGCGCGGACGCAGCGCGTCGCCCGTCTCGACCGTGAGCGGCAGTGACGCGAGCCCCATCGACTTGGCGACCGCGGCGGCGTTCGCGGCGATCTCCGCGCCGGCGCGCAGGTCGACGCAGGTCGCCTCGGCGGCGCCGCGGCTCAACGCCTCCAGCGCGTAGGCGCCCGTCCCGGCGAAAAGGTCCAGCGCCCTCGCGCCGGGCACCAGCGCGGCGAGCGAGCTGAACACCGCCTCACGGATGGCGTCGGTGGCCGGCCGCACGCCGCCCTTGGCGGGCACGCGGAGCTGGATGCCGCGGGCTCGGCCGCCGGTGACGCGCATGCGCGCACTTTCGCCCGGCGGCTTCCGCCGGTCAACGGCGTTCGGCGCCGAGCCGCTGCCGCGCGGGAGACCAGCACGCCGTGCGGCCGCCGACCTCGGCCCGGCGCAACGGGGCGCGGGTGCGAGGACAGACGCCGCCGTCCTCCCAGCGGTGGTTGAAGAGCCAGCTGTCGGGCGGATCGGACCAGTCCTTGCCGATCACGCGCAGCGCGTCCGCGCAGACCTCGCGCAACGTCGCATGAAGGCGTCGGACGGAAACCGGACCGAAGGCGCCCGCCTTGGCGCGCGGATGGAAGCCGGCGCGCCAAAGGACCTCGTCGGCCATCCAGTTGCCCACGCCGGGGAAGCGCTCCTGCATGAGCAGCACCGCCTTGATCGGCGAGCGCGCACGGCGGCGAAGAAATGCCGCCACCGCCTCCTCGGTGAACGCGTCGGACAGGACGGCCGGGGCGATCGCGCTCCACCAGTCCGGCTCGCCCGGACCCGTCCAGAGCCGGACGCGGCCGAACTGCCGCGGATCGGCGAACACCAGCCGGCGGCCGCCCGACATGAGCAACGAGAGCGCCTCATGGGGCGGCGTGCCGGCCGCGCCGACGCACTCCGTCCGGCCCGTCATGCCCAGATGGATGCCGAGCCAGACTCCGCCTTCGAACCGGAAGGCCATCTGCTTGGCGGCGGCGAACGAAGCGCGGAGCCGCCGCCCCTCGAGGGCCGCGTGCAGCTTCGCCGCGGTGAGCCCGCGCGTCGGGCGGGTCGCGCGGGGGAGACGGACCTCCGTGACCCTGCGGCCCAGACCGGGGTCCCAGCGCTTCCGGAAATACTCCACCTCGGCCAGCTCGGGCATGCCGCTCACTGGACGGATGAGACGTCGGTTGGCAAGGGTCCGCGCCCTTTCTCGCTGGTCATCACCGCCGACGGGGCTTCACTCCTGAGGACGCATGCACGAAGCCAGCCCCGAGCGTTACGCCAATCCGGCCTTCCAGGCGCGCTGCGGCCGTTCCGGCCTGCACCTGCCGCGCGTGGCCCTGGGCCTCTGGCACAACTTCGGAAGCGTCGACGACTACGGCAACGCCCGCGCCATCGCCCTGCGCGCCTTCGACCTGGGCGTCACCCACTTCGACCTCGCGAACAACTACGGCCCCGTCCCGGGCAGCGCCGAGGAGAACTTCGGACGGATGCTGCGGGAGGACCTCGGCGCCTACCGCGACGAGCTCATCGTCTCCACCAAGGCCGGCTACACCATGTGGCCCGGGCCGCACGGCGACTTCGGCTCGCGCAAATACCTCCTGGCCTCGCTCGACCAGTCGCTTAAGCGGCTCGGCCTGCCTTACGTCGACGTGTTCTACACCCACCGTCGTGATCCGAACACGCCGATGGAGGAGACCCTGGGCGCGGTCGCCCACGCCGTGCGCTCCGGACGCGCGCTCTACGCCGGCGTGTCGAACTACGGCCCCGAGGACACCCGTCGCGCCTGCGCCATCCTGCGTGACCTCGGCGCCCCCTGCGTCGTGCACCAGCCCAAGTACAGCATGTTCGAGCGCACGCCGGAACAGGGCCTGCTCGACGTGCTCGGCACCGAGGGCGTCGGCTGCGCCGTGTTCTCGCCGCTGGCGCAGGGCCTGCTCACCGACCGCTACCTGCGCGGCATCCCCGCGGACGCGCGCGCCGGCAAGGCGCACGGCTACCTTCGTCCGGAGCAGGTCGACGACGCGCGGCTCGGCAAAGTCCGCGCCCTCGCGGCGGTCGCCGAGGAACGCGGCCAGCCCCTCGCCTCCATGGCCGTCGCCTGGGTCCTCCGTGACCGGCGCGTGACCAGCGCCATCATCGGCGCCAGCAAGGTCGCGCAGCTCGAGCAGTGCGTCACGGCCGCCTCTTCCGCGCCCTTCACGTCGGAGGAGCTGCGCCGCATCGACGCGATCCTCGCCGCCTGAGCCATGAGCCCCGCCCTGCCCTTCAAGCTCAGCGCCCTGATCTTCCTGCGCGACGCCTCCGGAAGGCTGCTGATGATGCGACGCAACAAGGCGCCCAACCTCGGACGCTGGAGTCCCGTGGGCGGCAAGGTCGAGACCGCGGACGGCGAGTCGCCCTTCGAGTGCGCCGTGCGCGAGACGGCCGAGGAGACCGGCCTGCGCGTCAGCACGGAAGACCTCCACCTCTTCGGCATGATCACCGAGCGCGGCTATGAGGGCCAGTCGCACTGGCTGATGTTCCTGTTCGAGTGCCGGAAGCCGCTGCCCGGGCTGCCGCCCGACATCGCCGAAGGCTCCTTCGGCCTCTTCACCCGCGCCGAGGTCGACGGCCTCGAGGTGCCCGACAGCGACCGCACGCTGATCTGGCCGGTGTATGACCGCCACCGCGACGGCTTCATCGCCTACCGCGCGGAGTGCCATCCCGAAGGCCCGCTGGTCATGACCGTCGAGGAGACGCACGCCGGCCCGCCCCGGCCCTGAACGGATGGACGCCGGCGGCGCCGAGTTCGAATTCAAGCGGACCAACCGCAAGCCGGCCTACCCCGTGGGCGAGGAGCTGCGCTCCTACCTCGTGCGGGAAGGGCGCGAAGTGGAGCTGCCCGTCTCCTACCGGCGCCTCCGCAGCTTCACCGCGGCCATGCCCCTGCTCGACCGTGAAGGCCGCGACACCCTCTGGGAGACCGTGGCGTATCCGCCGGAGGAGATGGAGCACCTTTCGCGCGGACTGCTCGAGACCTACGCCCTGCTGCGGGGCGAGGGCGGCATGAGCGTGTTCAGCCACGTGTACGTCGACCGCGTGGACTTCTGCTCCTTCGGCAACTCCCAGCCCTTCCGCGTCCGCATCGTCAACGCCTACAACGAGAACCACGACTACTTCTACGTCAAGGCGGGCGACGCCTCGCGCGTGTGCGGCCTCGAGCTCGAACACCTGCTCTCGCCCAACCGCATGCTCTACCTCACGTGGGGCGACACCCTCGTCGAGGAGCACGTGACGGGCATCCCGGGCGACGTCTTCGCGGAACGGTGGCTGCGCGACGGCAGCCATCACCCCGTCCGCCTGGCGAAGGAGCTCATCAAGTTCGAGGAGCGCTGCGTCGCCCGCCTGCTCGGCGACATGCGCGCCTACAACTTCGTCGTGGCGGTGACGCCGGACTTCGACGCGACGTCGATCCGCGTGCGCGCGATGGACTTCGACCAGCAGTCCTACGACGGACGCCTACGCTTCTACCTCCCGGGCTCCTTCAAGGAGAACCGGCCCTTCGTCCAGCTCTGCGCCCAGCACATCAACGCCGCCTCCGCGCTCCAGTACCGCCGGGAGGAGCAGTCGCTCATCCACCGCCGCCTGCTGGCCGCGCCCGACCGGGTGCGCGACCTGCTGGCGGCGATGCGCACCACCCCCCTCTCCACCCCGGAGAAGGCGAAGGAGCTGGCGGAAGGGCTCGCCGAGCACCACCGGGACGCGGCCTTCCGGCAGCACGCCGACATGGCGGGCCTCATCGGCGAAAGCCTGGCCCGGCTGGACCGGGTCCTGCGCGCGGGCTGACTAAGCGCTGGACAGGACGCGCGCCGGGCGGGCATCCTTTCCGGCCTAGATGAGCGACTCCCTCCGGCACGAATGCGGCATCGCCCTGGTGCGGCTGACGAAGGACCTCAAGTGGTATCAGGAGAAGCACGGGACGCCGCTCCACGGGTTCAACCAGCTCTTCCTGCTCATGGAGAAGCAGCACAACCGCGGCCAGGACGGCGCGGGCATCGGCTGCGTCAAGATCGGGGCCGAGAACGGCGAGGCGTTCCTCTTCCGCGACCGCGAGATCGGCGCCCAGGGGCTGACCCAGATCTTCACCCGGCAGATAAAGTCCTACTCCGACAAGCTGCGGGAGGCGGTCATCGTGCCGGAGTTCCCGGAGACGGTGAAGCGTCACTTCGACTTCGGCGGCGAGGTGCTGCTGGGCCACCTGCGCTACGGCACCTCGGGCAGCTTCGACTCCATCTCGTGCCACCCCTACGCGCGCAAGTCCATCTGGCCCACCCGCAACCTGCTGGTCGCCGGCAACTTCAACCTCACCAACACCTCCGAGCTCAACGCGTCGCTGACCGACCGCGGGGCGCACGTGATCTACTCGACGGACACGCAGTCGATCCTCGAGGAGATCGGATTCTGGCTCGATGAGGAGCACGACCGCCTCTTCCGGGCCTTCCGCGAGGAGGGGCTCGAAGGCATGGCGGTGCAGGAGAAGATCTCGCGCCACCTCGACGTGGGCGCGGTGCTGCGCCGCGCCGCGCGCCACTGGGACGGCGGCTACGCCATCGCCGGCCTGATCGGCAACGGCGACAGCTTCGTCCTGCGCGACCCCTCGGGCATCCGCCCCTGCTGGTTCGTGCGGACCGACGACCTCGTCGCGGTCGCCTCGGAGCGGGTCGCGCTGATGACCATCGTGGGCTCCTCGCAGGAGGAGGTGCAGGAGCTGCCTCCGGGCCACGCGCTCATCATCAAGGCCGACGGCTCCTCGAAGGTCGAGCAGGTGCAGGCCCCGCGGGAGAAGCGGCACTGCTCGTTCGAGCGCATCTACTTCTCGCGCGGCAACGACCCGGAGATCTACGCGGAACGCAAGGCGCTGGGCGCGGCGCTGGCCGACGACATCCTGGCCCGCGTGGGCGAGGATTACGACCGGGCGGTCTACTCCTACATCCCCAACACGGCTGAGGTGGCCTGGTACGGGCTGATGGACGAGCTGCGCCGTCGGCGCCGGGCCAGCGTGGGCGAGACGCTGCGCCGCGCGCTCAAGGACGGCACGCTGGACGAGAAGCTGATCGACCGGGTGGTGCTCGGCGGCTGGCCCCGGGGCGAGAAGGTCGCCCACAAGGACGTCAAGCTGCGCACGTTCATCTCGCAGGAGAAGAACCGGCTGCAGATGGCCTCGCACGTCTACGACATCTCCTACGGCGCGGTGAAGGAGGGCGACACGCTGGTCTGCGTGGACGACTCCATCGTGCGCGGGACGACGCTCCGGCAGTCGATCCTGCGCATCCTCGCCCGACCCAATCCGCGCCGCATCGTCATCGCCTCGACGGCGCCGCAGATCCGCTACCCCGACTGCTACGGCATCGACATGTCCGAGATGGGCAAGTTCCTGGCCTTCCAGGCCGCGGTCGCGCTGTGCAAGGACCGCGGCAAGCACGACCTGCTGCGCGAAGTCTACGAGGACTGCGTGACGCAGGCCGAACGCCCGACCGGCGAGATGCGCAACCACGTGCGGCGGATCTACGACGCGTTCGCGGAGGAGGAGATCGCGGCCAAGGCGGCGGAGCTGGTCTTCCCGGCCAAGTCGGGCTGGAAGGGCGAGCTGATCCTGGTCTTCCAGAAGGTGGAGGCGCTGCACAAGGCCTGCCCCTCGAGCCGCGGCGACTGGTACTTCACGGGCGACTACCCGACGCCGGGCGGCCTCGGCGTGCTCAACCGCGCCTACATCAACTACTGGGAGCGCCGCGAGGGGCGCTCCTACTGATCAGGCGTAGATGCGGAAGGGCGCGGTGCGGGTCCGGAAAGACTCCGCCTGGGCGTCCCAACGGGAGAACCACCGGGCGAGGTCGACCGCGGCGCCGCGGACGCGCAGATCCTCGTAGAAGGCCTCGCTGCCGAAGTGCTTGATGAAGAGGTCGCGGTCGTTGCGCGTGTGCTTGGCGAAGAAGCCGGTCGAAAGCCAGGCGCAGGTCTGCCGGAGCATGAAGGATGAGATCCTGACGGGCCGGAACTTCTGCCAGTCGCCGACGGCCAGGTAGGCCCCCTGCGTGCCGTCGCCCATGACGCGGGGCTGCACGACGAGACCGGGCACGGTCGCGCCCAGGGCGTTCACGATCTCGTCGGCGCGCCGGCCCTGATGGCTGATGAACCGGAAATGCATCTGGTCGCCGAAGGTGTGCTTGAAGCCGCCGATCTGGCAGCCGAGGCCGACCATGGCGTAGCCGAGCGCGGCCTGGGGCGTGGGCACCATCGGCGAGGTGGGCGTCCAGTTCAGGCCGGTCGAGATCCAGGGCATGGCCCGCCGCCAGCCGGCCATCGGGACGACCTCCAGGCGTCCGCGGCGTCTCACGTCCTCGGGCACGTCGAGCACTTCGGGCGTCGCCACGGCCCAGCGCGCGAGCTCGCCGATGGTGAGGCCGTGGACATACGGCGTCTCGTAGGCGCCGACGTAGCTGCGCCACGGCCGGTCGAGGAAGGGCCCGTCGACCTTCTCGCCTCCGATCGGGTTGGGCCGGTCGAGGACGATCACGCGCACGGGCTTCGGCATCGCGAAGCAGGCCTCGATGACGAGGCGCATGCAGCTGACGTAGGTGTAGGAACGGACGCCGACGTCCTGGAAGTCGATGACGACGTCGTCGAGGCCCTCGAGCATGGCGGGCGTCGGCTTGCGGGTGGCGCCGTAGAGGGAGAACACCGGGAGGCCCGTGCGCGCGTCACGCATGTCCTTCACCTTGACGTCGGCCTTGGCCACGCCGTCGATGCCGTGTTCGGGCCCGAAGAGCTTGAGCAGCCGCACCCCGGGCGCGCGGGCCAGGACGTCGGCCGTGCGGCGGCCGGCGCCGTTGACGCCGGCCCGGTGCGTGACGAGGCCGACCCGCCTGCCCTGCAGCATGGCGAAGCCGGAGTCGGCGAGGACGTCGACGCCCAGGCGGACGGGGGCGCCCGCGGCGGGCGCGGCGCCGAGAGCGCCGGCGGAAGCGCAGAGGGCGGAGGCGCGGATGAAGTCTCGTCGGTCCATGGACGCGGGGCGGGTGCATCTTCACGCCCCGCCGACGAGGTTCAAATCTGTTCCGCGTCTTCCTCGGTTTCCGTTTGCAGGCGGAGCCGCGCGGCACAAGTTGCCCGCATGCGCGTCGCCCTGCTCGGATCAGGCCGCGGCTCCAACGCCGAGGCGGTCCTGCGCGCCCAGGCCGAAGGGCGGCTGGGCCGGGCCACGGTGGCCGGCGTCTGGTGTGACGTGCCGACGGCTCCGATGCTGGCCCTCGGGCCCCGCTTCGGGGTGCCGGCGACGTACCTCGACCCCGGACCCTTCCGGACGAAGTTCTCTCCGGAACGCGAGGCGGCCTGGGCCTCGGCCCTCCGCGACGCGGGCGTCGACCTAGTGGTGCTGGCGGGCTTCATGCGGGTGGTGAAGGCGCCCCTGCTGGAGGCCTTCGCCGGCCGCATGATCAACCTTCACCCGAGCCTGCTCCCGGCCTTCCCCGGTCTCGACGGCATCGGGCAGGCATGGCGCGCCGGCGCGCCGGAAAGCGGCTGCACGGTCCACTGGGTCAACGCCGAGGTCGACGGCGGCGCGCACCTCGGCCAGTCCCGAGTGCGACGCGAGCCCGATGACACCCAGGAATCCTTCGCGGCGAAGATCCATGCGGCGGAGCACGCGCTGCTGCCCAAGGTGATCGCGGAACTGGCCGAACGCCCGCCTTTCCGATGATCGAACTGCGACGCGAGATCCACGCCGACCTGGTGCAGCCGCTGGAGGACCACTTCTGCGAACTGACACGTTCAAGCTGGATGCTCTTCAACGAAGGGCCGGGCAAGCCCCACTACGTCATGGGCTACTTCGAGACCGAGGCCGAGGCCGAGGCGGCGTGGTCGGACCTCCGCAAGGCCTTCAAGAAGCTGCCGGAGTCCTTTGAACGGACGACGCTGGAGGACAAGGACTGGAAGGAGGCCTACAAGGAGCACCTGCGTCCCTGGTCGCACGGCCGCCTGCACTGGGTGCCGTCCTGGATGCGCGCCTCGCATCCGACGCCGCCGGACGCGGCCGTGATCTGGTTCGACGCCGGCCTGGCCTTCGGCACCGGCGACCATCCGACCACGCGCCTGTGCGCGATCCGCATGCTCGACCATCTGGAAGGGAGGGATCCCGCCGAGGTCTCGGTGACCGACGCGGGCTGCGGCTCGGGCATCCTCGCGCTCTCCGCCGCGCGGCTGGGCTGCGGCCGCGTCGCAGGTTTTGACCGCGACCCGGAATCCGTGCGGGTCAGCGTCGCCAACCGGGAGGAGAACGGGCTGCCGGAATCGGCCTCCGCGTTCCATCACGCGGGCCTCGAGGAAGGGTTCCGGCTCACGGGCACGGCCGACGTGGTGCTCGCCAACATCATCAGCGACGTGCTCTGCATCTACGCCGACGACCTCGTCGCCTCCGTCGCCCCGGGCGGGGTCCTCGCGCTGAGCGGCATCCTCGCCAAGGAGCAGGACCAGGTGCGCGCGCACTTCGAGGCCAAATGCCGGGCGGCCTGGGGCCCCGCCGTCCGGTCGGACGGACGGGTGATGGGCGAGTGGAGCGACGTGGCCCTCTTCCGACCTCTCTGATCGCTCCGATGCCCGCCCACCCGCAAGCCCCGCGCCTCTGGCGCCTCATCACCCTCCTCTGCGGCGTCTCCGCGGTCGCGCTGGGCGCCAATGAGCTGCTCGGCGTCATGCCGCGGTGGAATCCGGCGGAGGTCACGCATCCGGGCGCCGTCGCCGCGGAAGGCTGGCTGTTCGTCGTCTACGGCGCCGTGCTGCTCTGGCCCGCTGAGAAAGCGGCCTCGGAACGGCTGTGGCGGACGGCGTTCGTCCTGACCTGCCTGCTCTCCCTGCTGTTCGCGGCGGCGATGATCTCGGAAGTGATGGCCAAGAACTACCTGGCGGCGGCGAAGGGCGCGAAGGCGCGCATGCCGGTCGCGCAGGCGATCATGCTCTTCCTCGGCCTGGGGCAGATCCCGCTGCGGCTCTTCACGCGGCGGCCGGAGCTGCTCGACTGATCAGAGCGCGGCGTGGATCGCCTCGGCCCGACGCGCGGCCTCCTCGACGGTGGGCGCGGTGACGGTGACGTGTCCCATCTTGCGGCCGCGCGCGGCCCTGCCCTTGTCGTAAAGATGCAGCTTGGCGGAGGGATCCGCGAGGACCCGCGTCCAGTCGGGCTCGCGCCCGTCACGCCAGAGGTCGCCCAGCAGGTTGACCATCGCCGAGGGCGCGAGGGGCCGCGTGCCGCCGAGCGGCAGGCCGCACACGGCGCGGACGTGCTGCTCGAACTGCGACGTCTCATGCGCGTCGAAGGTCTGGTGCCCGCTGTTGTGCGGACGCGGGGCGAGCTCGTTGACCACGATGCGGCCGTCCTTCACGAACATCTCCACGGCGAGCAGGCCGACCAGGCCGATCTTCTCCGCGATGCGCAGGGCGAGGGCCCGCGCCTCCGCGGCGGTCGCCTCCGGGACGCGGGCAGGCGACAGGGAGAGGTGCAGGATGTGGTTGCGGTGCACGTTCTCGGCCGGGTCGTACACGGCGGCGCGGCCGTCGACGGTGCGCGCGACGAGCACGGAGATCTCCATCTGGAAGGGCACCCAGGCCTCCAGCACGCCGAGGCCGCCGCCGATCGTCGCCCAGGCGGCCGCGAGGTCCGCGCCGGCGTCGGGCAGCTTGACCTGCCCCTTGCCGTCATAGCCGAAGTCGGCGGTCTTGAGCACGCACGGGAAGCCGACCTTGACGACCGCGTCCCGCAGCTCGGCGAGCGAGGCGACGACGGCGAAGTCGGCGCAGGGGATGCCGGAGTCGCGCAGGAACTCCTTCTCGCGCCGACGGTTCTGGCAGATGGCGAGGACGGAGGCGGAGGGATGGCAAGGCACGGACTTAGCGATGAACGCGACGGTCGCGGGCGGGATGTTCTCGAACTCGAGCGTGACGCGGCCGCAGCCGGCGGCGAAGCGGGCGAGCGCCTCATGGTCGTTCCAGTCGGCGTCCACGTGCTCATCCGCGACCGCGGCGGCGCAGGCGGCGGGCGACGGGTCGAAGGTGCGCACGCGGTAGCCCATGCGGCGGGCGGCCAGGGCGGACATGCGGCCCAGCTGTCCTCCGCCGAGGATGCCGATGACGCCTCCGGGCAGCAGCGGAGCCTCCATGCTCAGCGACGGCGGCCCTTCCGGCCGGGAACCGGGTTGTCGAGCACGGCCCTGGTCTGCCGCGCGCGGTAACGGTCGAGCCGGGCCGCGAGCGCCGGTTCGGACAGGGCGAGCACGGCCGCCGCGGCCAGCGCGGCGTTGATCGCGCCGGCGCGGCCGATCGCGAAGGTGTGCACGGGGATGCCCGCGGGCATCTGCACGATGGACAGCAGGGAGTCGATGCCGTCGAGGGCCTTTGACTGGACGGGCACGCCCATGACGGGCAGGGAGGTCATGGCGGCGGCCATGCCGGGGAGATGGGCGGCGCCGCCGGCTCCGGCGATGATGACCTTTAGGCCGCGTCCGCGGGCGGCCAGGGCGTAGTCCTTGAGCTTCAAGGGCGTGCGATGGGCGCTCACGACCTCGGCCTCGAAAGGCACGCCGAGCGCCTTGAGCGTGTCGGCGGCGTGCGCCATCGTCTCCCAGTCGGACTGCGACCCCATGATGATCCCGACCGCGGGCTTTGCGCTCCTCTTGCTTGCCATGTCCGCCAGCGTGCGGTTCGGGCGTCCGGAGTGAAGCCCGAAGCGAGAGCGTCTCAGCCGAGCCTGGGCTCGTATTCGGGCACGAGCTCCCTCACGCCCAGCTTGCAAGCTTCGGGACCCGCTCCGACCAGGGCGCGCACCCTCCCCAGCAGGTCTTCCAGGCCGGCGTGCGGCGTCGGGGCGGAGACGAGGCGCGTCACCCGGGGGTGGGCGGTGGGACGATGCTCCTCGCCGGCGTGCCGCAGCTCCTCGACGAGCTTCTCGCCGGGGCGCAGACCGGTGATGCGGATCTCGATGTCGACGTCGGGCCGGAAACCGCTGAGCTCGATGAGCTGGCGGGCGACGTCGAGGATGCGGAGCGGCTCTCCCATCTCGAGCACGAGGATGTCACCGCCCTCGGAGAGCACCGCGCTCTGGAGGACGAGCCCGACCGCCTCCGGGATGGTCATGAAGAAACGCCTCACCTCCGGATGGGTCACGGTCACCGGCCCCCCGGCGGCGATCTGGCGGCGGAAGATCGGGATGACGGAGCCCGAGGAGCCGAGGACGTTGCCGAAGCGCACCGCGGCGAAGCGCGTGCGGTTGCCCGGCCGTCCCTGCGCCGCCTGCACGACGCGCTCCGCCAGCCGCTTGCTCGCGCCCATGGCGTTGGTCGGGCGGATGGCCTTGTCGGAGGAGATGAGGACGAACCGGTCCGCGCCGTGCTCGGAGGCGAGGCCCGCGACCACCGCGGTGCCGAGGACGTTGTTGCGGAGGGCCTCCCCGGGCTGCGATTCCATCATCGGCACGTGCTTGTGGGCCGCGGCGTGGAAGACGAGCGCGGGGCGGTGCCGCTCGAACAGGGCGCGCATGCGCGGCTCGTCGGTGACGTCGGCCACCTCGGCCGTGACGGCCGCGGCGCCCGGGCCGGCGAGCAGCTCCTGCTCGGCCTGGAAGAGAAGCGCCTCACAGCGGTCGACGAGCACGAGCCGCGCGGGGCCGCGGGCGGCGGCCTGGCGCGCGATCTCCATTCCGATGCTGCCGCCGGCGCCGGTCACGAGCACGGTGCGGCCGGAGACCATGGCGGCGATGGCGGCGTCATCGAGACGGGCGGGCTCGCGGCCGAGGAGGTCCTCGACGGAGACCGGCCGCAGGTCGGTTGCACGCACGCGGCCGCCGGCCAGTTCGGCCAGCGAAGGCACGACGAGGACGCGCAGGCCGGCGGCGGCCGCGGCGGCGCTGACCTCACGCACGCGGCGGGCGCTCGTGCTGGGCAGGGCGAGGATGACCTCGGTGATGCCGTGCCGCTCGGCGAGGACGGGGACGAGTTCGGAGCCGCCCAGCACGCGCACGCCATGGATGAGCAGGCCGTGCTTCGTGACGTCGTCGTCCAGGAAGCAGACCGGCTCCAGCCCGTGCCCGCGACGGGCCAGGAGATCGGCGACGAGCTGTTCGCCGGCGCGGCCGGCTCCGATGACGGCGATGCGCTCGACGGCGCCGACCCGGGCCGACTCCTTGCTCCAGAAACGCTCCCGCAGGGAACGGATGGCCACGCGGAAACCCACGAAGAGGACCAGGGAGAGGTTGAAGTCGATCAGCACCACGCCGCGGGGGAGCGACCAGACGGACTCGGGCGTGACGGAGCCGGCGACCGCGGGCAGCGCCAGGGCGAGCGCGGCGGCGGCGAAGAGCGCCCCGCACATGCGCAAGGCGTCGTGGAGGCGGAAGTAGTAGAAGACGCCGCTGAACTGTCCGGCGAAGCCGAGCAGGGCGACCTTCAGCAGGCCCATCCAGAGCAGCGCGTAAGGACGCTGTCCCTGCAGGAAGGCCTCCTCGACGCGACGGTCGCCTCCGTGGAGCTCGGCGGCGCCGGCGAAACGGAACTCATAGGCGAACCACAGCGACAGGAAGGCGAGCGCGCCGTAAAGTGCGGTGAAGAAGGCCGCACGCTGGAGCCGTGAGACGGGTCGCGGGGACATCGGGGTGCTCACACTCTGACCCGGCCGTATTATTGTTCAACCACGATGCGGTATCCGAGCGTGCGGGCGCGCTCGCGCCGATGGGCGTCGCGCGGCGCGGCCCCGCCCAGCACGGGAAAGCGGTCCGCGAGGACGGGCCCCGAAGGCGTCGCCCATTCGTCCAGTCCGTCCTTGGTCCCATGGAAGCCCGGATCGCCGGCGGCTGCCGCATAATCGTCGGCCCCGGCGAGACGCACCCGACGGCCCAGCAGCCAGCCGAGGCGGCGGCAGGCGGATTCGGCCTCGTCGTAGGTGACGGAATCGACGGGCGCCCCCGCGGTCCGCCGGGCGCTGGGATTCTCTCCGGTGACCGCGAGGTGAAGCTCCTGCGGGACCTCGGTGACGAGCATGCTCCGGACTCCGGGTCCGGGAAGGCGACGCAAGGAGCCCGCGACGAGACGTTGCACGGGGTCCAGCTGCACGCGGCGGGC
>CAZRPB010000005.1:22908-42966 GCA_964601955.1 uncultured Klebsiella sp.
GACGCAAGGAGCCCGCGACGAGACGTTGCACGGGGTCCAGCTGCACGCGGCGGGCCAGCAGGAATTCGAGCTCCTGCCTTTCGGGATCGTCCGGGGCGAAGAGGCCGGTGCCCGCCTCGGCGAGCCGGGACATCTCAGCGGTGAGCGGCTCGGCCGCCCGCAGGGCGTCGGCGGCCTTGGAATCCCGGAGCGAAGTCCGGACGGCGGCGAGGCCGTCGCGCACCGCGCGGATGCGGTCGTGATGGCGGGCGGCGGAAGCCCGCCGTGCGGCTTCGGCGCGCCGCGTCGCGTCGGCGTCCGCGCTCTGCGGCCTTTCGGAACGGAGGGTTTCAAGGCGCTGCCCGGAGAGCTCCCAGGCGCGGGCGGCCGCGGGCCAGTCGCCGAGACGCTCGGCCCGGCGGGCCTCCTCGGCGGCCTCCTCCGCGGCCACGGCCAGAGGGCGGCCGAGCGCGGTCTCCCGCAGGACCCTGAGCGCGGCCACGCGGCCGTATTCGGGCGTGCGCACGTCACGGTAGCGCTCCTCCAGCTCCTGCTCCTGCGCGAGGGCGGCGGAAAACTTCTCCGCGGCCGCCTCATGCGAGCCCTTGGCGGCGAGCAGCGCCCTGCCCTCGGCCTCGAGCTCGCGTCCCCGCTTCGCCAGCGGCTCGGCCTCAAGCGTACGGAGACGCGTGCGGAGGCGCGCGATGCGGCCGGGATCCGCCAGTCCGGAGAAATGCCAGCGTTCCGAAATCTCCTCCTCCGCGGCGAGCGCGGCGGCGACGGCCTTGAGCGCGGCGGCCGGGTCGGAACGCATCACCTGACGCGCGCTGTCCTCCGCCCGGTCGGCCAGCCCGCGGAGCCGGTCGGCGTGCAGCAGGTGCAGCTTGCGGCGCAGCTGTTCGGTCCGGAAGGTGTCGGCGCCCACCGCCCGACGCGCGCTGACATACTCCTCCTGGGCCTCGAGGGCGCCGGTGAGCAGGGCGACGTCCTCCTCCGTCGGCACCGCGCGCCGCACGCGGGCCTCCTCGAACTCCCTCTCCAGCCGTCTGGACTTCTCCAGCAGGCCGGCGACGGCCTCGGGCGGGAGCTCGTCCGCGCCGCGTCGGGTGGCCCTTCTTTCCGCGGTCATCAGCCAGGCGACCGTGAAGGCCAGGACGAGCAGCGTCAGGAGGATGAAGCCCGTGCGGAGCCGTTCCCCGTGGAGGGACCACCAGCCTTCGCCGCGGCTGCGCCGCTCGGGGCGGGACGGCGCGGACGGCGGGACGGGATCTTGGCCTGGGGTCATGTCGTCGTGGGCCGCGGTTTGTTTGCTTTATCAGCCGTTCAATGTTGTCCATCAATGAAGGGCGTTCAATCCCGCAGATGGCCCATTTCCAGAGAATCGCCGTGGTCGGCGCCGGACTCATCGGCGGTTCGGTGCTGCTGGCCGCGCACCGTCGCCGGCTGGCCGCCGAGTTCCGCTCCTGGTCCCGCTCCGAGTCCGCGCGCGAGACCCTGCGCGGGTACGGCGCGGGCGAAGTCTGCGCGACGGAGGCGGAATGCGTGCAGGACGCCGACCTCGTGGTGGTGGCGACGCCGGTGGACGCGGCCGCCGCGACCTTCCGCGCCCTCGCGCCCCATCTGCGTCCGGGGTGCCTCGTGACGGACGCGGGAAGCGTGAAGGCCGCGGTGGTGGCGGCGGCCGGCGCCGCGCTGCCCGACACGGTGAAGTTCGTCGGCGCGCATCCGATGGCCGGCTCCGAGAAGGCGGGCGCCAGGCACGCGGACGCGTCCCTGTTCGAACGCCGCACCTGCTACGTCACGCCCGCCGGGAACGAAGGCCGCGGAGCGGTGGAACGCGTGCACGCCTTCTGGCGCAGCCTCGGCTGCGTGACCGTGGAGACGGATCCGGAATCCCATGACGCGGTGGTCGCGGCGGTGAGCCACCTGCCGCACGCCGCCGCCGCGGCGCTGATGCTCGCGGTGGCCGACACCCCGGGGTTCCGGGCCGAAGCCGCGGGCTCCGGCCTGCGTGACGCGACGCGCATCGCCGCAGGAGAGGAGCACCTCTGGGTGGGCATCCTGCTCGACAACGCCGGGCGCGTGGCCGCCGGCCTCGCGGCCCTCGAGTCCCGTTCGGCCGCCCTGCGCACGGCCCTGGAGCGGCGCGACGCCGACGCGGTGCGCCTGATCCTTTCCGAGGCCCGCCGCATCCGCCAGTCGCTCGACCGCCCCGCATGAGCGACCCTCTGGTCATCCGGCCGTTCCTCCTGCCCGCGAGGGGCGTGGCCCGCGTGCCGGGCTCGAAGAGCGTGACGAACCGCGCGCTGGCGATCGCCGCGCTCGCGGACGGCGAGACGCTGCTCACCGGCGCGCTGTTCAGCCGCGACACGCGCATCCTGATCGCGGCCCTGCGGTCGCTCGGTTTCGAGGTGTCCGATGACGAGAAGGCCCGGACGATCCGCGTGCGCGGTCTCGGCGGAAAGATCCCCGCGCGCACGGCGCGGATCCACGTCGGCAACGCCGGCACCGCCGCCCGCTTCCTGACGGCTTTCCTGGCGCTCTCGCCCGGCGGACGTTACGAACTGGACGGCGACGAGGCCATGCGCGCGCGTCCCATGGCCGGCCTGCTTGAGGCGCTGCACGGCGCAGGCTGCCGGGCGACCGCTCCCGACGGCGGCCCGGCGACCGGCTTCCCCTTCACGCTTGAGACCGTCGGCAGGCTCGGGGCCCTCGAGGTCGACGCCTCCGCGTCCTCCCAGCTCCTCTCCGCCCTGCTGATGACGCTGCCCCTGTCGCCCGGCTCCTCGGTGCGCATGCGCGGTGAGACGGTGTCCGAACCCTTCGTGGAGATGACCGTGCGGATGTGCGCGCAGTTCGGCCGGCCGTTGACCCGCGCGGCGGACGGCGCCTGGTCATGCCCGGCGCCGGGTCCTTACGCGGCGGCCAAGGAATACGCGGTGGAGCCGGATGCGACGGCCGCCAGCTACTTCATCGGCCTGCCGGCCGTGACGCCGCCGGGCTCCTGTGTGCGCATCGGCGGCTACGCCGAAGGGGGGCTGCAGGGGGACACGGCCTTCGCCCGGGTGGCCGAACGTTGCGGCGCGCGCATCCGGACCGACGGGCCCGGCGTGGTCGTGGAAAGCTGGCCGAAAGTCGCGGCCGGAGACTTCGACTTCAACGCCTTCTCCGACACCTTCCTGACGTTGGCGACGGTGGCCGCGCTCGCGGACGGTCCGGTCCGCATCCGAGGCATCGGACACACGCGCAAGCAGGAGACGGACCGCGTCCTGGCGATGGCCACGGAACTCGAGCGCATCGGAGTGAGGGTCGCGCCGACCTCCTCTGCGCTCAGGGACGACGCATGCCTGTCCGAACTCACGGTCCATCCTGACCGCGAAGCGATGCGCCGGGCGGCCGCCGCCGGTCCCGTGCGGATCCGGACCTACGAGGACCACCGCATGGCGATGAGCTTCGGCATGCTGGGATGCCACGACCTCTTCGGCGACGGGCGTCCCTGGATCGAGATCGAGGACCCGGCCTGCACGGGGAAGACATTCCCCGGCTTCTTCTCCGCGCTCGACGCCCTGCGGGGCAAGTTCGTGCGGGTGGCGGTGGACGGCGGCGCGGCCTCCGGCAAGTCGAGCACGAGCCGCGCCCTGGCCGCGCGCCTCGGTCTGCTGCACGTCGACACCGGGGCCCACTACCGCACCATCACGCTCGCCCTGCTGGGACGCGGCGCCCGGGCCGACGACGCCGCCGGCATCGCACGCACGCTCTCGGGGCTGCGCGCCTCGTCGTCCGTCACGGGCCTCGCGGCCCGGCTGGCCATCGACGGCGTGACGCCTTCCGACTCCGAACTGAGGACGCCGGAGGTCAACGCCGCCGTCTCTTCCGTGGCCGCCCAGCCCGCGGTGCGCGCCTTCCTGCTCGGACACCAGCGGGCGCAGGCCGAGGCCGCGCGCGCCGGCGGCTTCGCAGGACTGGTGATGGAGGGCCGGGACATCGGTTCGGTGGTCATGCCCGACGCCGAGGTGCGCGTCTTCCTGGAAGCGGACGCCGCGGCCAGGGAGCGGCGCCGCGCCGCGGAAGGGATGCAGGACCCGATCGGCAACCGCGACCGGATGGACTCCACCCGCGCGGTCTCCCCGATGGTGTGCCCGCCGGGCGCGGTGCGCATCGACAACACGGAGCTCGGATTGGAAGCGGTGGTCGACCGGGTGGCCGCGCTCGTCGCGGCCGCGGCGGGGCGATGATCCTCGCTTCGCAGAACCTGGCCTACCGCCTGGTCTACCACGGCTGCCGCTCGGCCATGGAGGTCTTCGCGGCGCTGGAAGTGGAAGGCTGGGAGAACGTGCCGGCAGGAGCCTGCCTGCTGGCCTCCAACCACCAGAGCATGCTCGACCCGCCCCTGATCGGCTCCTGCCTCCCGCGGGAGATCGCCTTCGTGGCCCGGCGCACGCTCTTCTACAATCCGGTCTTCGGCGCGCTGATCCGCGCCTGCAACGCCATCCCGATCGACCGCGAGAACGCCGACATCGGGGCAATCCGCGCGGCGCTGGCGGCCCTGGGCGCCGGCCACGGGCTGCTCATCTTTCCGGAAGGCACGCGCAGCGCGGACGGACGCATCGGCGAGGCGAAGGCGGGCGCCGGCCTGCTCGCCTGCAAGTCGGGCGCCCCCGTCGTGCCCGTCCACGTCAGGGGAGCGCGTGACGTGCTTCCGCGAGGCGCGGTGGTGCCGGCCGGCGACGCGCGCATCCGCGTGCAGTTCGGGCGGCCGATGCCGGCTTCGGACTACGATCCCGGACGGGAGCACCCCGACCGATTCATGGAGGCGTCGCGGCGCATCCTGGCGCGCATCGCCTCGCTCCAGGACTGTTCGGATCCCGGACTCTGAGGCCCTTCAGGAGATCCGCTGCGGCATCACGACGCAGAGGAAGTCGCCCTTGAGGCCGCGGATCACGCCCGGGGACATGTCGTCCTTGAACTCAAAGTCGATCTCGTCCTCGGTCAGCGCCTTCAGCGGCTCGATCACGTAGGTGGGATTGAACGCGATGTTCACGTCCGGCCCCTCGTACTTGACGGCGATCGGTTCGTGCGCCTCGCCGCTCTCCGACTTGGCGGACACTTCGAGATTCTGGGACTTCTTGGAGACGGAAAGACGTACCGTGTTGTTGCGGTCGTCGGTCATCAGGGCGGCGCGGTTCACGCTTTCCAGGATCTTCTCGCGCTCAAGGCGCACCTTCGAACCGGCCTCCTTGGGGATGACCTGGCGGTAGTTGGGATAGTTGCCTTCGACGACCTTGGACACGAGCTGGATGCGGTCCACAAGACCTTCGTCGTTCTTGGGCACTTCGATGGTGAAACCCACCTGACGTTCATTGTGGGAGACCTGGGCCGTGCCGCCCGACTTGAGCAGCCTGACGAGTTCGACGATGGTGCGGGCGGGAAGGATCAGGGCGAGGGGCTTGTCGGCGCCGGCCAGGGCGCGTTCGCATTTCGCAAGACGACGGCCGTCGGTCGCCACCACGGTCAGCTTGCCTTCGCTGAATTCGAAGAAGACGCCGTTGAGGATGTAGCGGTTCTCGTCGGAAGACTGGGCGTAGCTGACCTTGCGCAGCATGTCTCCGAGATCGTCCTGGTTCAGCGTGATCGCGGCCTGGCCGCTGAAGTTGGAGATGGGCGGGAACTGGTCGGCGGGAAGACCGGCGACCTGGAAGACCGAACTTCCCGAAGTGATCTTCACGCGTTCCTTTCCGGTGAGCTCGACCACCGTCTCGGCGCTGGAAAGGGCGCGGATGATGGGGACCAGCTTCTTCACCGGGAGCGTGATGCGACCGGGGGTCGAGACGGACGCCTTGATGCGGCAGCAGATCGCCAGGTCGAGGTTGGTCGTCGTCAGCGTCACGATGTCGCCCTCGGCCTCGATGAGAACGTTCTGGAGGATCGGCATCGTCGCGCGGCTGCCGACCACGTTGGTCACGCTGGCCAGGCCGTTGAAGAAGTGGTTGCGGTTGACCTTGAACTTCATGATGAGGACAGACTTGTGGGCAGATGAAGCCGGGTGGCAACCCCTCATTGCCCGTTTCCGGGTCTTCTGTCTCTTAAGATATCCTCTTCAGAAGATACCAGAAGCAGCATCAGGGAGCGGAAGTCCGTGGACAACTCCGCAACCCGTTGATTCCCATCCGCGGTCGGGCCGGGCCCGTATCGTGAAAGGCCTGTAAACAACCCCGTACTTATTCCCATCCGCGGCCGGGCACGAATCACCCACAGTCCGTTCACAACGTTTCCACTTCTTCATCCTCATCGTCAGGCGCCGGATCGATCTCGCTTTTCTTCAGGAGGAAGAAGTGACGGATGACGCTCCAGACGACGTAACCGAGGAACAGGAGGGGGAAGCTGTATTCAGGGAAACGGATGACGGCGGCGGCGACCAGTACGATGAGGATGAAGACACGGGTGCGGGCACGGGTGGTCCAGTCGAGCTTCTTGAAACTCGGGAACCGCACGTTGCTGATCATCAGGTAAGAGATGACCAGCATCAGGGGAAGCAGGCTCCAGGTCCACGCTTCGGCCTTCTGTTCAAAGGGATTGCCGGTGCCCGCCTGGCGGATGATCGTGCTGAGCACCAGGACCAGGGAGGCCATCATGCCGGCCGCGGCCGGGGAAGGCAGTCCGACGAAGTCGCCGCCGGCCGCCCGCTTCTCGTTGCCGGGCACGAGCGGATTCGTCAGCACGTTGAACCGCGCGAGCCTGACCCCCACGCACAGGAGGTAGACGAAGGCCAGCAGCCACGTCGCCAGCTGCACGTTGTCCCCGGCTCCGGGCCGGATGATGAGGAAGCACGCCATGAGCGCGGGCGCCACGCCGAAGGACACCGTGTCGGCGATGGAGTCGAACTCGGCCCCGAAGAGGGATTCTCGTCCCGTGGCCCGGGCCACGCGGCCGTCGAAAAGGTCGCAGACGCAGGCCAGCAGGATGAACCAGACGGCCCAGAGGTAATGGTCGGCCTGCAGTGCGTTGTCGGCGCCGCTGGCGAACCTCGCCTCGATCAGGTTCTTGATCGAGAGGAAGCCGCAGAGCATGTTGCCGGCTGTGAAGAGATTGGGCAGCAGATAGATGCGCGCGGCCTGCTCAGGCGAAGCGTAACGGTTCTTGTCGGGAGGGTGGGACACGTTCAGCGCTTGGGATCGTCGAGGTATTTCCAGAATCCGCCTTCCTGCTCGATGCGCGACTCATCGTCCCCGAAGGGCAGATGGGAGCGGAAGGCGAAGTCGGCGAAGGTGTGGCAATGGAGGACGTAATGGGCCATGAGGGAGCCTTCCTTGGCCTCGAAGTAGATGCGGTATTCTCCCACCCTGAGGCGGTGATAGGTGTGCCCTTCTCTGCGCACGCTGCCGAGGTCGGACCTCCCTTCGAGCAGGGCCTCAGGCGTCAGCGCCGAGAAGGCTTCCACGACCTCGAGCTGCTCGAGCGTGGGCAGCTTCGAAAGCACGCGCATCGCCTGGTCGCTGAAATTGACCTGATACATCCTTGCTGGAGGAAACGTCCGGCTCCGCCCAGCGGCAACCATTCAATTGGCCTCAAGCCACTGACGGACGAGCGAATCCGCCCTTTTTTCGACGAGATCGAGCACGAGGTCGAAGTCGGTCGCCTCTCCGTAATAAGGGTCGGGCAGTTCGTCCTCTCCGAGCAGCAGAGCGAGTTTGTGGAGATGTTCGGAAGGCCCGAGGGTCCGGAGCGCGCGGAGATTGACGTGATCGGCGGCGAGGATGAGGTCGAACTCCGTGAAGTCCTCGTCGGTCACGCGGCGGGCCCGGAGTCGTGAAAGGTCGTAGCCGCGGAGACCTGCGTGCCGCACGGTGCGCGGATCAGGCGGGTCGCCGACGTGATAGCCCTCCGTGCCGGCCGAATCGAAATGCATCTCCAGCCCGACCGCCCGGGCCTTCACGCGCAGAACTTCTTCGGCCGTCGGAGAACGGCAGATGTTGCCCATGCAGACCAGCAGGACTTTCCGCGGCCCGGCCACCGTCGCGTCAGACCTTGCCGCCGAAGCTCTGGTGGTCGTCCAGATCCAGGACGTCGAACCACGAGGCGATGTCTTCACGTTGGGCGCCGGCCGGGGTCGAAGATTGATACTCGGACATCCTGGCCCGGCCTCCGACGGCCGAAGCTGTCCGGCGCTCATGGAAAGTGCTGAACGCTTCGATTTCGTGAGGCAGACGGGGTGTCTTGGCGTTGGAGTGAATCCACTTGAGGAGGTCTCCGTCACCCAACCCTTTGGCAATCTGTGCTTTAAGAGATTCCTGGTCGATTCCCAGGAAGGTCAGGACGTTCTGGTCCAGGGAGCAGCCGTAGGTATATTCACCGTTTTTCCCCTGCAAGGCAGCCCTGCACTTATCGATCATGCGCGGGAGAATGACCAGTCCGCCCAAGCGGCATCGGGGACTGCGAGGGGGGTGTTGGGTCAGATCGTAGGGGTCGTAGGCCATGGGAAGTTCAATTTCTACGCTGCCCTTCCCTATTTTCAAGAATTAGGGCGAGTTTGATGGTTTGCCAAAATGTCCCACCCCAGCATTTTCCTAGGGGTGTTAAATTTGGCGGCAGAGCTTTCCGGGCACCCCTTGAGCGGGGGCGCTTGGATACTTTGCGGGGGGGTCTTTCTGCTTGGGGCGGCCTGGGATCTGGTGGCGCGCTTCGAGCCTCTTGGACTCAGGCTTCCGTCGGCCGGAGCCCTGTGGACCATCCGGTTCGGCTGGGTCCTCCTCACCGCCCTGCTCGCCCTCCAAGGATTGAGGAGGCATGAGCTCCCCATCGGTTCCGGGGCCGAGCTCCTGCTCTCCATCGGGTGGGGATTGGCCGGGGTCGCCCTCTTCCTTGACCTGACATTTGAGCATCGCTTGCCGGCCTGGGCGATCGGCCTGGCCGTTTCCGGCTGCATGTTCGCCGCCGGCGCGCTCGGGCTGGACGTCCGGCCGCATGACGCGCAGGAGAAGCCGCTCATCGCCGTCCACGTCGGGGCCGCCGTCCTGGCGTACTGCGTCATCGGGGCCCTGGCGCTCAATTCCGCCGCCTACCTGCTGCAGGACCGTGCGTTGGCGCGGCGCAAGTTCGGCGGGCTGTATTCCCTGCTTCCCGCGCTCGTGCCCATGGACCGCATAGGCAGCCAGCTGCTCGGCGCCGCCGTCTGGTTGCTCGGCCTCTCACTCGTCATCGGTTCGGCCGACTGGGTCCAGCGCACGCCCGCGCTCGTCGGCCTGCCCAAGCTCGTCGCCTCGCTGGTCACCTGGACCTGGTGCCTCGTGATCCTCGTCCGCCGCCGTCGCGGCACCCTGTCGGGCGCGTCCTTCGCCGCCGCGGCCCTCGGCGTGGCCGTGCCGGCCGCCGTCGCCTTCTGGCTCTCCCTGCCCGCCCGATGAGCGCCGCCGCCAATCTCGTGGCGCTCTGCGCCACGCATCATACCGCCGGCCTCGACGCACGCGCGTCCTTCGCCGTCGGTCCGGAAGGCGTCGAGGCCTTTTATGCCGCGGTCCGGGCCGCCGGACTCAGCGAGGCCGTCCTGCTCGCCACCTGCAACCGCCTCGAAGCGTACGTCGTCGGCGACGAAGCGGCGGCCTTGCATGCGCGCGACGCCCTGATGAGGGCGGCGGCCGGCGGGGCTTCCGCCGTCGACGCGCACCTCCGTCCCATGCCCGGCCTGCAGGCCGTCGAGCACCTGTTCGCCGTCGTCGCCGGTCTCGACTCCCAGATGGTCGGCGAAGCGGAGGTCGCCGGTCAGACCAAGGACGCCTACGCCGACGCCCTGGCGCGAGGCATGACCGGTCCCGTGCTCAACCGTCTGTTCCAGCGCGCCTTCCAGGCGGCCGCGTGGGCGCGCACCAACACCGGCATCTCGCAGGGGCAGGTCAGCCTCGGCAACGTCGCGGTGGATCTCGCCGCGCGCGTCTTCGGTTCGCTGGATGACGCCCGCGTGCTCGTGCTCGGCACGGGTGACGCCGGCCGCAGCGTGGCGAAGGCGCTCGTCTCCCGCGGGGCGACGCAGGTTTCCGTGGCGTCACGCACCTTTGAGAACGCCCGGGCCCTCGCCGAGGAGGTGGGCGGCTCCGCCCTGCTGCTCGCCGACGCCATCCGTCAGGCCCATGCGCACGACGTCATCGTCGGTTGCGCCGCCGTCGAGCGTCCGTTGCTCGACGCCGAGGCCGTCCGCGGCCTGCTTTCACGACGGCAGGGCCGCCCCCTGCTGCTCGTCGACCTCGGCGTCCCCCGCAACTTCGCCGCCGCCGCCCGCGGGGCCGAGGGCGCCTACCTCTGCGACCTCGACGACCTCGCCGAGGTCGCCAACGCCAATCTCCGCGCCCGCCGTTCGGAGGTCGACCGCGCCCGCGCGGCCCTCGACGAGAAGGCCGCGCGCGCCTGGTCCGCCGCCACCCGTCGGCCCCAGGCCGGATCCTGAACCATGAAGCAGACCGTCCTCATCGTCGACGACGAGAAGCACATCCGCGAGGGCCTGCGCGCCGCCTTCGAGGACAAGTATGAGACCTTCGTCGCCAAGGACGCCGCCGAGGCGGCGCGCCTCATGCAGGACGTGCCGCCCGACGCCGTCCTCACCGACCTCCGCATGGCCGGCGAGGACGGCATGGCGGTGATCGAGCGCGCCCTCCGGCTGCCCGGTCGCCCCGTCTGCATCATGATGACGGCCTACGGGGACGTGGAGACCGCCGTCAACGCGATGAGCCGCGGCGCCTACTGGTTCCTGCAGAAGCCGGTCGACCTGCGGCAGGTGGAGATCCTCCTGGAGCGCGGCCTGCGCGCGCGCTCCGCCGAGAAGGAGGTCGACGTGCTGCGCGCGCGCCTCGACCGCAAGTTCAGCCTCGGCGAGGCGGTCGGTTCCTCCGCGGCCTTCCGGCGCGCGGCCGAGCAGGTGCGCACCGTGGCCCCTTCCAACGCCACCGTGCTGCTGCTCGGCGAGACCGGCACGGGCAAGGAGCTCTTCGCCCAGATGATCCATCAGGCGAGCGCGCGGGCGAAAGGGCCCTTCGTCCCCGTGCACTGCGCGGCCATTCCCGCGAACCTCCTCGAATCCGAACTCTTCGGGCACGAGAAGGGGGCTTTCACCGGGGCGAACGAGCGTCGCATCGGCCGGTTCGAGGCGGCCGACGGCGGCACGCTCTTCCTTGACGAGATCGGCGAGGTCGACGCCACCACCCAGGTGAAGCTGCTGCGGTTCCTTGAGACGCGCAGCGTCGAGCGGCTCGGTTCGCACCGCCCCGTCGCGCTCGACCTCCGGCTCGTCTGCGCCACGAACCGCGACCTCCAGCAGCTCGTGAAGGAGGGCAAGTTCCGTGAGGACCTGTTCTACCGCCTGTCGGTCGTCCCGCTGCGCCTTCCTCCCCTGCGCGAGCGCAAGGATGACATCCCGCTCCTGCTCGCTCATTACCTCGGACGTTTCGCCAAGGAGAACGGACTTCCTCCCGTCCGGCTTTCACCGGAGGCCGAGGCGACGCTGGTGCGCTACGCCTGGCCGGGCAACATCCGTGAGCTCCGCAACGCCTGCGAGAACCTGGCCGTGCTCCGCGCCGGCGCCGAAGTCGCGGCCGCCGACCTGGACGTCCGCTTCACGCAGGCGTCCGTCCCGCTCACGTCCGCCGGCCCCGTGCCCGCGTCGCAGCTGCTTGACCGGACGCACAACGAGAAGCAGCTGCTGAAGCAGGCGCTGGCGGCGGCGGGCGGCAACCGCACCAAGGCCGCCGAGCTGATGGGCATCTCGCGCCGCACGCTCCATCGCAAGCTGCTCCAGTGGCCCGAGCTCGATCCCGGTCCGGAGGCTTCGCCGTGAGGCCCTGCTTCGGCCTGCTCCTCGCGTTCGCGCTGAACGCCGCAGACATCGGCGGCAGTGACCTTCTCTCTCCGCTCGCCGCCGGACTCACGCAGGCCGGCGCGACTTCCGATTTCGCCGGCACCCTGCCCGCCGCGCGCGCTTACGCCGACGGCCGCCTCGGCGCCGTCCTGCTGATGGAGCGGTCCGGCGGTCCGGCGGCCAAGGACGGGCCGGGCGACCCGCCTCCCTTCACCCTTGCTTCATCCGCCGCCGTCGTCGTCGTCCATCGCTCCAACGCGGTGACGCAGCTGACGCTCCCGCAGCTGGCGGACGCCTTCGCCCGCGACCGGCGCGACCCTCTCACCCATTGGAGCGGGCTTCCCGGCGGAAGATCCGAACTCGTGTCGCCCGCCCTCTGTTCCCCCGAGGGGCATTTCGTGCGCGAACTGCTCACGGGCCTCGTCTGTCCGGAATCCCCTTTGCGTCCCGACGTTCGTCAGGGCCTCACGCCCGAAGCCGCCGCGCAGCTCGCCGCCTCGCGTTCGGACATCCTCCTCCTCATCGCCCAGCCTCCCGCCGGCGTCGGCCGCATCCTGCCCGTCGCGGACGGGCGGGAGGGCCGTCCGACGTCCGCCTACCTGCCCACGCCCGAGAACGTCCATGCCGGCGACTATCCTCTGCGTCTGCCCATCGTGCTGCATGTGCGCAAGGATCGCGCCCGCGTCCTCCGGCCGGCCCTCGCCTGGCTGTGTTCGGACGAGGCGGCGGACATCCTGAGGCAACGCGGACTCCATCCCGCCCCCGTCGAGGCCCGCCGGCGCTGGTTGCTAAGGCTTGACACCCCCTGAGCCGCTTGGTCTGCTTTCCCTCCAGCGCGCACGTAGCTCAATGGTAGAGTACCACCTTGCCAAGGTGGCTGTTGCTGGTTCAAGTCCAGTCGTGCGCTCCACTTTCAATGGAGCCCAAACCCGCCCTCCCCGGCGGGTTTTCCATTTTCAGGCCCCTTGGGCGGGCAAGGTCACGCTGATCTTCAGGCCCTTGGGCCTGACCCCTTCCGCCGTCGCCTGGCCGCCGTGAAGTTCGGCCACCTGCCGGACGATGCTCAGCCCGAGCCCAGACCCTCCCGCCTTGCGTGAACGGTCCGTCCGGTAGAATCGGTCGAAGAGCCTGCCCAGGTCGGCCTGGCTGACCCCGGGGCCGTCATCCGTCACCGACAGGGCGCAGCCGTCGGCCGTCGCCACCGTCGCCACCGTCAGCCGCGTGGCGCCCAGGGCGTGGGAAAGCGCGTTCTCGATGAGGTTCTGCACCAATCGTCGCGCCTGCACCGGGTCGGCCGGCGAGTCCTCCGGCGCCCGCAGGTCGAGCTCGATGACCATGCCCGCTGCCCGGGCCCGGGCCCTGAATTCCTCGGCGACCTCGCGGGCCGCGCGGTGCACCGCGCCCTTTTCCCGGGCGACCTCGGCGCCTGACTCCAGGCTCGCCAGGGCCAGGAGCCCTTCGACGAGCGACTGGAGACGGCCCGCCGCGGACACGATCTTGCCGATGAAGCGGCCCCGGTCCTCCTCCGCCATCGTCGCATGGTCGTCGGCGAGCGTCTCGGCGAAGCCGCGGATCACCGTGACCGGCGTGCGCAGGTCATGCGAGACGTTGGTGACGAACTCCCTTTCCATCGCCTGCAGCCGCTTGAGCTGCGTCACGTCCGTGAGCACGAAGATGGCGGCGCCCTCGCCGAAGGCGGCCGGATCCATGCGCGCGCCCGCGGCGCGCAGCCAGACGTCGGAGAGCGGCGCGCGGTTGAGGAGCACCGTCGCCTCCGCCCCGCCCTCCTTGCGGGCCCGCCTCACCAGATCGATGAAGTCGGCGCTTCGCACCAGCGGGACCACGGATTCTCCCAGGTCCGTCGCGCCCAGCCCGAAGAGCGTCCGCGCCGCAGGATTGGCCAGCCGCAGCCTCTCCTGCGCGTCGACCACCAGCACCGCGTCGGAGAGCGGCGCGAGCAGCGCCTCCGTGCGGCGTCGCGCCGCCGCCTGCACGGCTTCCTCCGCGCCCGCGCTCCTTTCCGCCGCGTCGAAGAGCTCGTCGAGCGCCAGCAGCCGGATGAGCGCGCCCTTGGGTCTTCCCGCCGGCTCGCCGCGCAGCGCGCGTCGCGTCCAACGGAGGCTGCGGCCGAGCTCGCCCGCCGCCCAGCCCAGGACGACGGTCAGCGCGACGAGCAGCACCCAGGGCAGCCAGGACATCGCCGTCATGCTGGCTCCTCCTGCCGTCCGGGCGAGAGGAAATCCGTCAGTCCGTGACCCGATAGCCCACGCCGCGCACCGTCTCGATCACGTCGGCCGCCGGCCCGAGCTTCTCGCGCAGACGGCGCACGTGCGTGTCCACCGTGCGCGTCTCGAGGTCGGGCGAGTAGTTCCACACGTCCGAGAGAAGCTCTTCGCGCGACTGCACCCTGCCCTTCCGTTCGAGCAGCAGCCTCAGCAGCTTGAACTCGGTCGCCGTCAGGTCGACCTGCTTGCCGCCCGACGTGACCTCATGCCTCTCGATGTCGAGCACGAGCGCGCCGGCGGCGAGCCGCGTCGAGGGCGCGGCGGCGGCGGACTTGGCCCGGCGCAGCAGCGCCTGGGCGCGGAGCATTAGTTCGCGCGAGTCGAAGGGCTTCGTCACGTAGTCGTCCGCGCCCGTCTCCAGCCCCCGCACCTTGTCGACCGTCTCGCCCTTGGCCGTGAGGAAGATCACCGGCACGTCCTGCAGCAGGGCGTCTGAGCGGAACATCCTGAGCAGCTGGATCCCCGTGAGCTCGGGCATCATCACGTCGAGGATGATCAGGTCGGGCCGGAAGTCCCGCGCCAGCCCCACGGCTCGCAGCGGATCGTTGAGCGTGCGCACCGCGTAGCCGGCCTGCTTGAACTTGTAGTCCAGCAGTTCGGTGACGTCCGGTTCATCGTCCACGACGAGGATGCGCTTGAGAAGGTCGGGTTCCATGTACGTAGCCATCCTGCGGCAATGACAGCCCGGAGCGAGAGGCATGTGACAGATGAGAAAGAGATGAGAACATTGGATTTAAAAATGTAAAATATTGATATACAATACTTTACAATAGTCCGATACACAAAGGTCACCCTCCCCTTCCCTAATCTTAACATCAGCCACTGTTCCACGTGGAACAGTGGCGTGCCATCAAGATTTGGACCGGAAAAGAACCATCAAAAGAGAAATGTCCGCCGGCGTAACACCGCTGACGCGGCTGGCCTGACCGAGGGTCTGAGGTTGAATGGCGTGCAATTTCTGCCGCGCCTCAATGCGCAGCCCGTGAGCGTTCTGGAAATTAAAACCAGCCGGCACCTTGAAGGCTTCCAGATCGTGCAGCTTGCGGGCGTTGCGCGTCTCCCGTTCCAGGTAGCCACGATACTTGACCCGGTACATGGCCTCGGCCTGGACCTCTTTGGATTCGGCCAAGAAGCTTGGAGGCAGATCCGCAGGCGTGGTGTCCCAATTCTTGCGAATCACATCCCCGGCCAAGCCGCCGTTGATCGCCAGTTTTTCCAAATATTCTATCCAGTGCTGAACACGGGATGACTTTTCCTTAATCCTTGATAGTCTGTGGTTTGGGACTAATCCAAAGCTTTCGATTTGAGGCAAAAGACGAAGCTCGGCGCTGCCATGATTGAAAAGCAGGCGATACTCGGCGCGGCTGGTGAACATCCGGTAGGGCTCCTGGGTTCCTTTGGTCACCAAATCATCAATGAGGACTCCGATGTAGGCTTCATCGCGCCCGATCACCATGGGCGTGCGGCCTTGGACTTTGCAGGCGGCATTGATTCCAGCCACCAGGCCTTGGCAGCCGGCCTCCTCATAGCCCGAGGTCCCATTGATCTGCCCGGCAAAGAACAGCCCGTCCACCTTTTTGGATTCAAGGGTGGGGTAGAGCTGGGTGGGGGGTGCGAAATCGTATTCTACTGCGTAGGCCGGGCGGAGCATCACGGCCTTCTCAAGCCCTTTGATGGAGCGCAGCATTTCGAGCTGAACTTGGAAGGGAAGGGAGGTCGAAAGGCCGTTAATATACCATTCATTCGTGTTCCGACCCTCGGGCTCGAGGTAAAGCTTGTGGGACTCCTTATCCGCAAACTTCACAAATTTATCCTCAATGGAGGGGCAATAGCGCGGGCCAGTCCCCGTTATTTCCCCAGCATAAAGAGGCGAGAGATGCAGGTTCTCTTGGACGATCTTTCCCGTCGTCCCTGTCGCCTCAGTCATCCAGCAGGAAACCTGGTTTGTACCAGGCACCCATCCCGACAGGCGTTCGCCTGATTGTTCCACGTGGAACAAATCATCTTGGCGACGCGTATCGTGGAAGGCGAACAGGGTGGGGGAGGGGTCGCCGGCCTGCTCCTCACACCGGGTAAAATCGATGGAAGATCCCAAGATGCGCGGAGGGGTGCCTGTTTTGAGCCGCTGCAGCTCAATGCCTGCATCTAAGAAGCTGCTGGACAATGACTTAGAACTAAAGTCACCAAGTCTGCCTCCTTCGGTCTTGTTCGAGCCGATGTGCATCAGGCCGCGCAGGAAAGTGCCGGTAGTCACGACCACCGCTTTGGCGTGGAAGTCGAGATCGAGGTTGGTCCGGACGCCGGTCACGGCGCTGTCCTTGAAGATCAGGCCGGTGACCTGGGCTTGGAACATGGTGAGCCCGGTCTGCAGTTCGCAGAGGTGCTTCATCCTGAACTGGTAGGCTTTCTTGTCGCACTGGGCCCGGGGGGCTTGGACGGCCGGGCCCTTCGAGGCGTTGAGGAGGCGGAACTGGATGCCGGTCACGTCGGCGGTCAGGCCCATTTCGCCGCCCAGGGCGTCGATTTCCCGGACGATGTGTCCCTTGGCCTGGCCCCCGATGGCCGGGTTGCAGCTCATCTGGGCGACGGTGTCCACGTTTCCGGTCAGCAGCAGGACGTCAGCCCCCATGCGGGCCGCGGCGAGCGCGGCCTCGACGCCCGCGTGGCCGGCGCCGCAGACGATGATGTCGTAAGGCCGGTCGGGCCCCAGGCGGATTTCTTTGCTGGGCGGCATGGGTGAGCGACTCCTCCCGCCGGGGAGGGAATCACTTACCTATGCAGAAGGAAGCAAAGAGCTTGTCCAGCATCCGCTCGTTGTCGATGCGGCCCACGATCTCGCCCAAGGCGTCGAGGGCCTCCCGGCAGCGTTCGGCGGCGAGTTCGGTGCGGGCGGGGGCGTTCAGAAGGCTTCGCGCTTCCTCGAGCGACCCGGCCGCGCGGCGGAGGGCGTCCGCATGACGGACGGAGACGACGAGTTCGTCCGCCCCGGGTGCCAGGTCGGCGTCGACCAGGGCCGCGGCGAGGGCGGCGCGGAGGCGCTCCCCGTCACGACCGTCGAGCAGACAGGCCTTCACGCGGGGCGCGGCCGGCATGAAGGAGGGAAGGGCGGGATGCTCCGGCAGGTCCGATTTGTTGGCGACGATGAGGCATCGGCCGGGACGGAGCGCCGCAGTCAGGCGCGGGGGCAGGGCGGGCGGCGGCGACGAGGCGTCGACGACCAGCAGCAGGAAGTGCGCGGACTCCGCTTGCTCGAGGGACCGCTCCATGCCGGCGCGCTCGACGGCTCCGCCGCCCTCGCGCAGGCCCGCCGTGTCCACCGCCGTCACCGCGAGGGGCAGGCCGCCGACGGGCGCCTCGATCCAGTCGCGCGTCGTGCCCGCCTCGGGACTCACCAGCGCGCGGGACGCGCCCGTCAGCGCGTTGAGCAGGCTCGACTTGCCGGCGTTGGGCGCGCCGACCACGGCCACGCGCAGGCCGCTCCGCAGGGCCGCGTCATGCCGGGCGGTCCCGGCGTATCCGGAAAGTTCTGACGCCAGCGCGGCCAGCGCGGCCGCTGGTCCGCGCGGATCCTCGGCGGGGAGGTCCTCCTCCGGGAAGTCGATGTGGGCCTCGAGCGTGGCGAGGGTCGACAGCAGGCGCTCGCTCCAGGCGGCCACGAGGCGGCCCAGCTCGCCCGCGAGCAGCCGTCGCGCGGCCTCGAGCGCGCGTTCGCCGTTGGCGTGGATGAGGTCCGCCACGCCTTCGGCCTGCGTCAGGTCCATGCGGCCCGCGAGGAAGGCGCGACGGGTGAACTCACCGGGCTCGGCCATCCGCGCGCCGCGCGCCAGCAGGTCCTCGACGATGCGCCGCACGAGCAGCGGATTGCCGTGGCAGGTGAGTTCGAGGGTGTCGCCGCCGGTGAAGGAGCGTCCGGCGGCCCAGCGCACCGCCACCACCTGGTCAACGGGTTCGCCCCGCAGGTCGCGCCACACGGCCGCGGCGGCCCTGCGCTCGGGCAGGGGCGCGGACCGGCCGAGACCCTTCGCGGACAGTTCGCAAGCCAGGGGGCCGTCGATGCGCACGACGGCCAGCGCGGACCTCCCCGCGGGGGTCGCGGCGGCGACGATCGTGTCCTGGACGTCCATGCGGGGGGCGTCATCCCAAGGGGCGGCGGATGCGGACGCAAGCGGCCGATGACGGGGAAAAGGCTGGAAGGAACGGAAGGGAAGGGCAGAGTCCGCCCACGTCACGACCGTGGAGCACCACCGTTTCCTCAAGCCCGACCTGGCCCGGCTCATCGCCCGTGAGCACGGCACCCCCTGCTACGTGTACGACCAGGCCGTCCTCGAGGCCCAGGCCGACGCGATGCTGGGCTTCCCGAACGCCTACGGACTGACGGTGCGCTTCGCCATGAAGGCCTGCCCGAACGCCGCGATCCTGCGCGTCTTTCTGGCGAAGGGGCTGCATTTCGACGCCAGTTCGGGCTGGGAGGTGCGTCGCGCGATGCTCGCCGGCGTCCCCGCCGACCGGATTTCGCTCTCCTCCCAGGAATTGCCGGACGACTTCGTCGAGCTGCTCCGTCAGGGCGTCCACGTGAACGCCTGCTCGCTCCTCCAGCTGGAGCGCATCGGCAAGGCCCTGCCGGGCCACGAGGTCGGCCTGCGCTTCAATCCCGGCCGCGGCTCGGGCGGCACGGGCAAGACGAACGTCGGCGGCCCGGACTCCTCCTTCGGCATCTGGCACGAATGGGCCGACCGCGCCCGTGACATCGCCGACGCGCACCGGCTCAAGGTCGTGCGCATCCACACCCACATCGGTTCGGGCAGCGATCCCGCGGTGTGGCAGGAGGTCTCGGCGGCCAGCCTCGCGCTCGTCGGCCGCTTCCCCGCGGTGACCACGCTCAATCTCGGCGGCGGCTACAAGGTGGCCCGCGTGGCCTCCGAGAAGGGCACCGACCCCGCCGTGATCGGGGTGCCGGTCCGCGCCGCGTTCGAGAAGTTCGCCCAGGCCGACGGCCGCCGTCTGCGGCTTGAGATCGAGCCCGGCACCTTCCTGGTCGCCAACGCCGGCGCGGTGCTGGCGAAGGTCCAGGACGTGGTCTCCACCGGCGCGCGCGAATTCCTCAAGCTCGACTCCGGCATGACGGAGATCCTCCGCCCCTCGCTCTACGGGTCGCAGCACCCGGTGCACCTGTATCCGGAATCTCCCCGCGGCGGGGAGCGGGACTACGTGGTGGTCGGGCATTGCTGCGAGTCGGGCGACTTGATCAGCTGCGCGCCCGGCGAGCCGGAGACCCTCGCGACGCGCCGTCTCCCCGAGGCCGCCGCGGGCGATCTCTGCGTGATCGGCGGTGCCGGCGCCTACTGCGCGGGCATGAGCACGAAGAACTACAACTCGTTCCCCGAGGCGCCCGAGGTGCTCGTCGGCCGCGACGGGCGCGCGATCCTCATCCGCCGCCGGCAGACGCTCGCGCAGATCGTGCAGAACGAGACGCCCGCCGCGGGGTCCTGAAGTGACGATCCGTCCGACAGCGCTGGGCGAGACCGTCCCGCACTCGCCCCATGCGACGGTGCTCAGCCTCCCGACGCTGGACGACGTCATTTCCTACGAGCGCAAGGAACCGCGCGTCTGGTCGCTCATCCGCGCGGGCTATCCGCGCTTCGTCCGCAACGCGCTGGTCACCGCGGCCGCCGACGAGATGATGGAACGCGTCTTCCCGGAGTCGTTCCTTCCGCCCGACAGCGGCCCCCTGGCCTGCTTTCCGCTCGCCCGGACCGATGTCGCCGAGCGGCTGGCGAAGCAGGCCGGCGCTTCCGTGTTCGGATGGGGGGTCGGCGGCGGCTGGTCGCTGCTGGTCGTCCGGGGCGGCGAGGCGGCCGACCGGCTGGCCAAGCTCGTGCAGCATACGGGAGCGCTCATTTCCTCCCGTCAGGCCGAGGCTTGGCTCGCCGATGAGCCGGAAGCCCCCGACACGGG